>JAISEQ010000233.1 GCA_031264045.1 Deltaproteobacteria bacterium | reverse complement strand
GCCGCCCGTCCCGCTCCCGGAGGACGCGGCTTCCCCAAGCTCCGGGCCGCCTCCTCCGGGCGCCTCCGGGCAGGGCGGCCGCTATGCCTTGTCCGTCGCGAAGAGCTGGGTGGAAAGGTAGCGCTCGCCGGTGTCGGGGAGGACCACCACGATGTTCTGCCCCTTGTGCTCCGGCCTCTTGGCCAGCTCGGTCGCGGCGTGGAGGGCGGCTCCGGAGCTGATGCCCACGAGGAGCCCCTCGGTGCGGGCCGCTTCGCGGGCGGCCTCGATGGCGTCCGGGGTCTTCACGCGGAAGATCTCGTCCACCACGTCCTTGTTGAAGACCTGCGGCACGAAACCCGCGCCTATTCCCTGGATCTGGTGGGGGCCGGGCTTCTCGCCGGAGAGCACCGAGGAGTCGAAGGGCTCCACCGCCACGATCTTGGCCTTGGGGTTCACCTTCTTTATGGCCTCGCCCGCGCCGGTTATGGTGCCGCCGGTCCCGACCCCGCCCACCAGCACGTCCACCTTGTTGCCGGTGTCCTCGAGGATCTCGGGTCCGGTGGTGAGGCGGTGGATCTCGGGGTTCGAGGGGTTGTTGAACTGCTGGGGGACGTAGGAGTTCGGGATCGAGGCGTGGAGCTCCTCGGCCTTCTTGATGGCTCCCTTCATGCCCTCGGAGCCCGGGGTGAGCTGGAGCTCGGCCCCCAGGGCGTAGAGGAGCTTCCGCCGCTCGAGGCTCATGGTCTCGGGCATGACCAGGATTATCTTGTAGCCCCTGGCCGCCGCCACGAAGGCCAGGCCGATGCCGGTGTTCCCGGAGGTGGGCTCGATGATGGTCGTGTCGGGCTTGATTGCCCCCTTCTTCTCCGCGTCCAGGATCATGGCGAGGGCGATGCGGTCCTTCACGCTCCCCAGGGGGTTGAAGTACTCGAGCTTCGCCAGGATGGTCCCCTGGACGCCGCGGGCACTGCCGTAGCGGCCGAGCTTCAGGAGAGGGGTCTTACCGATGAGATCCGTAAGGCTTTCGGCAATCTTTGTCATATGTCACCTCTGGGTGGTGGGCGGGGGGCATGGTGCCCCCCGCCGGCGGATTCTCCGTCCGGGGGCTCTTCCCTCCGGAGGGGGGTTGCGGGCGGAAAGCTTGTTCGGCGGCTTCCGGGCGGAGGCCCGGTCGCGGGCCTCCGCCCGGGACGCGGAGGGAATGCGGCGGACGGGAGCCTCCGGGGGACCGCGGAGGCCGGGCTGTCCGGTGCGGGGCGGAACTCCCGGAAACCGGAGGGAAGACGCGGGCGGCCCCGGAACCGGCCCGGGGGCGCGGAAAAGGAACGGAAAGGCGGGTATCGGAACCGCGCTTCGCGTCCCCAGAAACAAAAAAAGCCAAGAACATCCGCGAATGTCCTCGGCCTTCAGGAAATCTGATCAGCGTCTGGAGCCCGTCCCCTTCCCGAGGGGTCCGGACCTCGATCTCGGCTGCGCAGTGAAGGGCGGCGGAAAAGCCCCGCGAAAGGTCGTCCGGCCTCCTGTGCGCACATTTAGACCATTCTAACACAAAACCGACGGGAGTCAATCTTTTTTTTGTCTCCCCGTTCTGCTAAAATTAGAGATTGTATCAAAGTCCGTTCCTTGACCTCCGTCCGGGAAGCCTTCAATCCTGAACACCTTATTCTTTAACGCATTTGCGGATCCGGAGTCTCTCCGGGACCTCCGCGACGGCGCCTCCTGCCGCCCCGCGGCCGGTGTCCCGGGGCCGCCGGACCGACGGATTCCTGCCCGTCCCTGGATATTTTTCCGGCAGCCAGAGCTCCTCGGCCGTCGGCTTCCCCGCCGCGGAGACCTCGGATCCTTCCGGTCCCCCGGCCGACATTCCCCGGACTCCCTATCCCCTCCCCGCGGATCCGCCGCGCCCCGCGGACCGCCCCGTCCGCCGCCGTAAGGCTCCGGACGGTTCCCGTCCCCCCGGACCCTAGCGTCCGACTCCTCACCGCCGCCTGTCCCGTCCCGGTGTACGGAGGAGCCTGTCCCCGGCGCCCCGGGACGGAACAGCTCTTCCGGACATGCGCGGCCGGACCCGCCCGGTCCGGATTTGCGGCGGATCCCGCGGCCGGAGCGGATCCGGCCTCCCCTTCACCGGCTCCTGCCGGCCAGTCCCGAGGATCAAACGCGCTTCCCCTTGGCCGTTCCCCCCTTCCGGACCGGCCCCGCAGGCCCCCCGGAGGATCAGGCCCGCCTTCGGCCGTCGCCCGGGAGGGGATCCGGCCGCCTTTCCCGGAGATCTCCCGGTCCGGCGCCGGGAGCACCTCCCCTCCCCGTGCGGGGAGGATACCCATCCCACGCGAGCCCATTCCTATGAAGATCGACTCCATCTGCGTCCATGGGGCCAGAGACCTGAACGACAGGACCGGGGCGGTAGCCGTCCCCATCTACCAGTCCGCCACCTTCGCGCACCCCGGGGTCGGGGCCTCCACCGGCTACGACTACGCCAGGGTCCAGAACCCGACCAGGGAGCCCCTTGAGAGGCTCGTGGCCGCCCTCGAGAACGGGCGGGAGTGCGCGGCCTTCGCGAGCGGCATGGCCGCGATGGACGCGCTCATGTGGCTGGTGCCCCCCGGGGGGCGGATGCTCGCCACCTCCGATCTGTACGGGGGATCCGTGAGGCTCTTCAGCGAACTCGCCTCAAGGGCGGGCCTGAAGGTGGACTACCTGGACACCGACGACCGGGAGCTCCTCGCGGCCAGCCTGGGCCCAGACGTGAGGGCCGTCTTCGTGGAGACCCCCTCGAACCCCATGATGAACGTGACGGACATAAGGGCCCTCCGCAGGACCGTCGGCCCGGACGTCATGATCATTGTGGACAACACGTTCCTGACACCTCTCCTCATGCGGCCCCTGGAGCTGGGCGCGGACCTGGTCATCCACTCCGGCACCAAGTACCTGGGCGGCCACAACGACACCCTCTCGGGCTTCGTGGTCACCGACTCCCCGGAGCATGCGGAAAGGCTCCGCCACATCACTAAGACCGTGGGCACGGGCCTGTCCCCCTTCGACAGCTTCATGGTCATCCGGGGCCTGAAGACCCTCCACCTGCGGGTCGAGCGGGCCCAGGCCACCGCCATGGAGGCGGCCGTCTGGCTCCGCCGCCATCCCAGGGTCAGGAAGGTGTACTACCCCGGTCTCCCGGAGCATCCCGGCCACGACGTCCACAGGAGCCAGGCATCGGGCTTCGGAGCCATGATCTCGTTCGAGGTGGACTCGGCCGCCACCGCCGAAAGGGTGCTCGAGAGCGTGCGCTTCATCCTCTACGCCGAGAGCCTGGGCGGCGTGGAGACCCTCATCACCTACCCCCACCTCCAGACCCATTCGGACGTTCCCCGGGAGAAGCGGGAGGCGCTGGGAATCACGGACCGCCTCCTGAGGCTCTCCGTTGGCGTGGAGGCCAGGGAGGACATCCTGGCCGACCTGGGGCAGGCGCTGGCCTGACGGGCCGGGGACGCCAGGGCGGGGAACCGTCCGGAGGGAGGGCGCCGGGGCGTCCGGAATGCCGCCGGAGCTTCGCCCGCCGGCCTCCCCCGGGGGGTTCCGCCGTCCGCCGCGAAAACTCGCGCCCCCCTTCCTCCCCGGCCGCTCGTCGGGGCCTGACCCGCGGCGGTCCCGCGATCGGCAGAGGACTCCGGCTCCCGCGCTCCGGCGCCCCTTTGATTCCGCCCCCCGCCCGCGCTATAATCCCCCGGTGCATTCGTCAGTCCCTCCCGCGTAAACGGCCCGGGCGCCTTCCGGTCCGGGCCGCCGCTGGAGGGCGTCTTCCGGAGGGAACGGCCCGGAACGCCGCCCCGGGGGAGACCGATCCCGACGGCGGCCCCGGAAGCCGGGGACCGGCGGGAGGCCCGGGACGGCTGAGCCCTCGAGCGGAGGCGCCTTTCCGGAGAGGATCCTAATGGACTACGACTTCGACGAGACCGTCGACAGGAGGGGCACCTCCTGCATCAAGTACGACTTCGCCAGGGAGCGGGGATACCCGGAGGACGCGCTTCCCCTGTGGGTGGCGGACATGGACTTCAGGACGCCGCCGGAGGTCGTGGAAGCCCTTAAGAGGGTGGCGGAGCACGGGATCTTCGGGTACTCCGAATCCAGGGAGGAATACTTCGATCCCCTGAGGGACTGGTACGCGAGACGGCTGGGCTGGACTCCGGAAATGAGCTGGCTCAAGAAGACCCCCGGCGTGGTCTACGCCATAAACGCGGCGGTCAGGGCCTTCACCCGCAGGGGGGACGCCGTCATCATCCAGAGCCCCGTCTACTACCCCTTCTTCTCCTCGGTCAGGGCCAACGGCAGGCTCCTGGTGGACAGCCCGCTCGTCCGCGGCGGCGACGGGTCCTACTCCATAGATTTCGACGACTTCGAGAGCAAGGTGAAGGAGTTCCGTCCCAAGATGTTTCTCCTGTGCAGCCCCCACAACCCCGTGGGACGCGTGTGGACGCGGGACGAGCTCGCGGGGCTGGGGGAGATCTGCCTGAAGTACGGGACCCTGATACTCGCGGACGAGATCCACTGCGACTTCGTCTGGGGCGGGAGAAGGCATCTGGTGCTCCCGTCCCTGTCCCCCGAGCTGGCCGACCGGACCGTCCTGGCCACGGCCCCCTCCAAGACGTTCAACCTGGCCGGCCTCATGATCTCGAACGTCTTCATCCCCAACCGGACCCTGCGCCGGGATTTCGCCGCCGAGGTGGAACGCACCGGCCTGAGCCAGCTGGGCGTGATGGGGCTCGCGGCGGGAAGGGCCGCGTACCTCCACGGGGAGCCGTGGCTGGAGGCCCTGAAGGCCTACCTGGAGAGGACCATCTCCTACATGAGGGGCTTCGTGCGCGAAAGGCTCCCGGGCGTGCGCCTGACGGAGCCCGAGGGAACCTATCTCCTGTGGCTGGACTTCCGCGCCCTTGGCCTGACCCACGAGGAGCTGAACCGCAAGATAGTCCACGAGGCCAGGCTCTGGCTGGACGAGGGCCTGATCTTCGGGGAGGCCGGAAGGCACTTCCAGAGGATCAACATGGCGGCCCCCCTCTCCACCGTCCGGGAATGCATGGAGAGGCTGGAGAGAACCTTCTTCCCCTAGACGCCCGCACCCCCGCAGACGCCCGCACCCCCGATGGGGTTCCGGGCTTCAGGACATCATTGGTCAGGGGCTTCGCGGCTTCATGAATCCATGAATTCAATTCATGGATTCGTGATTAGCGGCCGCGCGGCTTAGCGGCTTCCGTGCTCCGGCGCGTCTCAGGAACGGGAGCTCCGGAGGACCTGCCCCGGACGCGTGCCTGCGGGCCGCGCGGACACGGGCCCGCCGCCGCCCGGCCGCGCCGCCCGCAGGCGGCCCCCCAGACGTCCGGCAGCGTCCAGGGGAGCCCCCCGCGAGCCCGGCCTAACTTGAGTTTCCGGGTTCCTTGGGCTAATATCGGCTTTTCCCGGTTCCCGGAGGGCGCTTCGGGCCGCCGGGAACGGACGGCCCGTCTCGTGCCCGGAATTCCGCCTTCGGCTGGGACGCCGGCGTCCCGGAGGTTTCTCATGGCCAGCGAATCGGGGGGCATGCCCCCGGAAATCCTGTCTCTTCTGAAAGAGGCCCTCTCCCGGACCGACCCGGAAGGGGAGCCCTACGCCAGGACGATGTCGTCCGTGTTCGCTCCGACCCTTAAGGAGGACCCGGCGGAAGCCGAGCTCGCGAGCCACAGGCTCATGATCCGCGCGGGCCTCATCCGGAAGCTCGCGGGAGGGATATACTCGTATCTGCCGGCCATGCTCAGGTCCCTAAGGAAGCTCGAGCGCATAATCCGCAGGGCGCTCAACTCCCGCGGGGCCCAGGAGCTTCTCCTTCCCGCCGTCCAGCCCCTGGAGCTCTGGAAGGAGTCCGGCCGGGACCGCAAGTACGGCCCGGAGCTCCTGAGGCTCAGGGACCGGCACAACAGGGAGTTCGCGATAGGGCCCACCCACGAGGAGGTCATAACCGACATCGTCCGCAGGGAGATAAGGTCGTTCAGGGATCTGCCCCTGAACCTCTACCAGATCCAGACCAAGTTCCGGGACGAGATCCGCCCCCGCTTCGGGCTCATGCGCGGGCGCGAGTTCATCATGAAGGACGCCTACAGCTTCGACACCTGCTCGGAGGCCGCGAACGACTCCTACCGGGCGATGCACGAGGCCTACACGGAGATCTTCGGCCGCTGCGGGCTCAACTTCGCGGCCGTCGAGGCGGACAGCGGGGCCATCGGCGGCAGCTACTCCCACGAGTTCATGGTCATAGCCGACTCCGGCGAGAACACCCTCGTCTCCTGCCCGGAGTGCGGCTACGCCGCGAACCAGGAGAAGGCGGAGCTCACGGGCTACGCGGTCCACGAGGGCCGCGAGGAGGAGCTCGCGAAGGTCAGCACCCCGGACCAGCGCCACGTGCCGGAGCTCGCGAAGTTCCTGGACGTGCCGGAGTCCTGCATCATAAAGTCCATGCTGTTCATCCTTGAGGACAAGGGCCCGGTCCTGGTGCTCATCCCCGGCGACCGCGAGATAAACCCGGTCAAGCTGGAAAACTGCCTCGCGGGCGGGGCGGCGCGTCTAGCCGGCCCGGAGGAGGCGCTGGAGATAACGGGCATGCCCCCGGGCTTCGTTACACCTGTGGGCGCCAAGGTCAGGATCGTGGCCGACCGGGCCGTCTCGAGGATGCTGTCCGGGACCGTCGGCGCGGGCGAGGAGGGCTGGCACTTCACGGGCGCCAAGCCCGGCAGGGACTTCCGCGTGGACGAGTACCACGATCTGGCCATGTCCGTCGCGGGCGACCCCTGCCCGAGGTGCGGAAAGCCCGTCACCGTCAGGAGGGGCATTGAGGTGGGCCACGTCTTCAAGCTCGGGACCAGGTACTCGGAGGCCCTGGGCGCCCGGATAGCCCTTGCCGACGGAAGCGAGGTCCCCATCTTCATGGGATGCTACGGCATAGGGCTCGGCCGCACCATAGCCGCCTCGATAGAGCAGTCCCACGACAAGGACGGCATCGTCTGGCCCATGCCGCTCGCCCCCTGGGAAGCCGCGCTCCTTCCCCTCCAGACCCAGAAGCCGGAGGTGATGGGCAGGGCGGCCGCGCTTCTCCGGGAGCTGGCGGTCCTTGGCGTCGAGACGCTCCTGGACGACCGCGACGAGCGTCCGGGCCTGAAGTTCAAGGACGCCGACCTGATGGGGCTCCCCCTGCGGATCACGGTCTCCGAGAAGTCCGTGGCGAAGGGCGCATGCGAACTCCGGGAGAGGGCCACGGGAGCCGTCACCATGCTCCCCCTCGAGGCCGCGGCCGCCGCCGTGAAGGAGATGCGCGACCGCGCACTGGCGTTCAGGCCGTAGCCTCCCCCCGTTCCGCAGGTCTTTCATGCCCGTCCGCTTCATGCCTCCGGTCCTTCATGCCCGGCACCCTCATGCCACGGACGTCATGCCGCAGCGGGCGCGGACCGCGAACGTCAAGGCGGGGTACCGGCTCCGGACCGGCCGGCCGCGTCCCTGACCTGCAGTGCCCAGCGGCCGCGGCACCCCGGACTCCGCGGCCGGCTTCAGGAACCCGGACCGAAAGGCTAGCGCGGGCATACCGGATCCGCACGTTCGGGGGCCGGATCTCCGGCCCGTCCGCAGGGGCCGCGGGAGCTGCCGCCCAGCCGCCGTTCAGGGCCGGGCTGGATCGAACGGCGGGCCGAACCTGTTCGGTTTCGGATTTCCCTTGAACATGCCTATCAAAAATGTCGTAAGCGGCAGGAACACCAGAGGGGCCAACGCTCCCGTCATGCCGTAGTCGTGGAAACGCCTGGCGGTGAGGCTCAAGGAAACCAGGGCGCTCGCGAGTGTCCAGAGCAAGAGGATCGCCAAAATGATTCCCCAGACGACATCCTCCGGGCAGAGAGCGGAGAAAGTGCGGAAAAAGATTTCGACCGCATGAAGGAAGACAACGAGGACCACGGAGAAGGCCATCTCGAAGGCGAAAAACCGCCTGTATTCGGCCCTGCTCGCCCTGCCAGAATACGTGAAGACATTCAGGAACGTGTACCTGACTGATCTGAAGAAGCTGCGGTGCCACGGAGGGATCGGACCGAAACTGCCGCCGTCCCGATCAGACGGTACGGGGAGCGCGAAATCCGGAACCGTCATGTCTCTCATGGCCGCTCTCCCTGCAGAATGACAGCCGGGGGATTTCCCGGGAAGAAGAGGTTGAAAGTGAAGCGGGATGCCGAGCAGAAAACCGGCATCCGTCTCAATATCCGGGGAT
This sequence comes from Deltaproteobacteria bacterium, assembly GCA_031264045.1. Lineage (GTDB taxonomy): Bacteria > Desulfobacterota > Desulfarculia > Adiutricales > Adiutricaceae > JAIRZX01. The sequence goes on along the minus strand of JAISEQ010000233.1, from coordinate 6,380 downwards.
AAAAGACATTTCGGAATGCCGAACTGCAAGATATCCAAAAGTCTGGAGAAAGTCAAATCCGGAGCTGGCTTTGAAGTTCCCGGCAGACCGTTTCCGCGGAAGTGTCAGTCTCATAGGTACGGATGCATAAAATGCCATCGAATTCGGTTCATCACCAAACAAGTTAAAGTTATGATGCCAAACAGAAGCGTCCTAAACAATCTCAGGTCATTTTCGGAGACCTGTATTGGTACTCGTTTCGCGTGAGTTCATCCAATCAAATAATAAGACCCTTTTTGAACCCCCTTTAATAACTCCCTTCAGCCCCCTCCAAGCGGGGAGGCGTCGCGTCACAGGTTAACCCCTGAGACTGGTGAAGATGGCAGATGAAACTGTCACGTTTTTATTCCTCGTGCAGTTGGGTGACCGGAGCGTCTGCCTCCCCATCTCGAGTCAAGTATTCGATCTTACACATAACGTCTTAATTGCAGTTGCGGGCAACTAGATCCATCAACTCTGCCGCAGGCAAGATTTTTACACCACCTTGCGGCCTAATTGCAGTTGTTGTGAACAAGATCCATATACTCTGCCACGTGCAAAAATTTCTGCCCCACCTTGCGGCCTAATTAGAGTTGTGGGCGACTTGATCCATTTGCTCTGCCGAAGGCCTGGCTTTTCCTGGGGAAACCCCTCTCCAGCCCCTGTCCCATCGGTAGCGGGACCGGTACGGAAGGCTTGCAGAGGACGGCCTGTCCTCTCCGCATGTTAAACCCGGAACCGGGCCGAGCCCTGACCGCTGCAGGCAAAGGCTTCTCAACTTAAGGCCCTGCCAGGCGGTACAGGGTGGCAATGACAGAACGCATAGCCCGTACGGCATGTCCGGATCGGCTGTCCTAAACCCGGGCCGTGTTTCGGCTCCTTTTTGCCTTCGGCCGGGCGACACCGCTCAAGGAAAGTCCTGGCGTGGCCTGGCCTTGTTGGCGAGTGTGCCCGGGGCGGGACGCCTTGACCCGGGCGGGAACGCACCGTCAGCTGTCCTAAACCTGGAGCGATCTGCAGGCCCCAGGCTGGGACAGGCGGTCATGCCTGTACGGCTTGCCCGGACGGGCGTCATCCTGCAGAACAGCCTGGCGGCGTTGCGGCATCGCGGGGTACCCGGCGTTCGAGCCGTTCTCATCTTTCATGACTGCGTGCCCACTTTCTAATCCCCATTTCGTCATCTTTTCACAAAAAGATCTAAAGGGCGAGGCAATCCGCAGTCTTTCTCGCCGCAACGCCGGGCGGCAACCAGCCGTGAGGCGGGCAGGACTTCGCCCCGTTCGGAAAGCCGGTTTCAGGGCCTGGGAAGTGAAACCATATTTTAACTACGGGTCCCTTTTCGTCGAGGCGCCGCGGCCCGCTTCAGGCACTGGCTCCTGGCAGGGCGCTGGTCCGCCACCGCCGACGGATGGGTCCGCGAGGCGTACCTGCGCCCCGGTCATTTAGGGGCGGTTTCCTCCAGGATTCCCGGTTTCCCCGGGTCCGGGACGTCGGGCACGGGCGTAGCGAGCTGCCCGCCGGACGCGGCTCCGGGATGTATGCGCGGTTACCGTTATGCCAGGGAAATCACGCCGATCAATTGAGTTTACAGGATAAATGTTTGTCCCGATGACGGTCCGGGGCGGCCGCTGACGGCCCGCGGTTTCGGTGGGACCGGGACGGCGGCGCCCCCGGGACACCCTGAAAGGTGCCGCGGGGGCGGCCGGTCGGTGTGGCTTCCGCCGGAAGGCGGGGGTTCCCCTTGGCGGATCCCTGGTGCGCCGGGACAGGAGGGCAGCGTCCCGTCGGCGGCCATGGGCGTGCCTGGAGGGTGCCGGGCGGGGGACGGGAGGGCGGAAGGATCAGGCGGCCAGGAGAGGGGCGCCGCCCGCGAGCTCGCGGGCCTTCTTAACGATGTCCGCGCGGCGGGAGGGGTCCATGTCCGGCGCCTTCCAGGACTCCAGGCGCTCCTTGAGCTTCCCCGAGGCCAGGCGGGCGAGGTCCGGGGAGCCCTTGGCGGTCCATCCCTCAACGTTCATGCGGTTCATGAGCCGGGGCTGGAAGATCTCCTTGCGGCAGAGCCTGGCGGTCCGGGGGCGGGTCAGGAAGTTCCCGCCCGGGCCCACCTCCATGATGCCTTTTGCGTCTATCTCCTCCTCGCCCACCGCTAGCGGCGCCGCCATGCGCCTCACCATCATGGCCACCTCCTCGTCCGCGATGAACTTCTCGAAGGACATCGAGATGTAGCTCCCGAGGATGCCCGCCGAGTGCAGGATGAAGTTCACCCCGCTGTTCACGGCGGTCAGGAGCGCCAGGGCGGACTCCGCCCCGGCCTGGGCGTCCACGCACAGAGAGTCCGTGAGGCTCCCGCCGCTCCGGCAGGGCAGGCCGTAGCGGCGTGCCAGCTGGGACGTAAGGTTCACGATGACGGAGAGCTCCGGCGCCCCGATGGCCAGCGCCCCGCTTTTGAGGTCCATGGCCGACGAGGTCGAGCCGTAGACGACCGGGGCGCCGGGCTGGGCCAGCTGGGCCAAGGTTATGCCCGCCAGCACCTCCGCGTTCTGGAGGGCCAGGACGCCGGGGATCGTTATCGGGCCGGAGGAGCCGCTCATGATGAGCGCCGCCACGCAGACGGCCTGGCCGCCCCGGACGAGCCGGACTAGCGAGGAGGCCATCTCCTCGCTGAACTGGAGCGGGGTGAGGGAGTTTATCAGCGAAACTGTGGCCGGGCGGCCGTCGCCGGGCCCGTCCCCGAAAGCCGCGCGGATCAGCCCCACGCAGTCGTCGGCGGCCTTGCGGTTGATAGGCGAGCCCATGAGCGGCTTGTCGCAGCACAGTAACCCCGCCAGGAGCATGTCCAGGTGCGCGGCGCGGGGGTCGCTGTCGGAGGGCTCGACCATCAGGAAGCCGTTCATGTCGATGGAGGGGGAGCCCTGCACGAGCTTCACGAAGTCCTCGTAATCGCGGTAGACGCTCGGGCGCTGGTTCCCGTCGGACATCGTCACGAAGGGCGCACCGTAGCCGGGGAGCATCACGAAGTCGTCGCCGCCGATCTTCCTGTCGTTTTCCGGGTTCAGGGCCTTCACGGTGAAGGAGGCGGGGCAGGATGCGAGCGCCGACTCTATGTCCTTGGCCGACAGGAAGGCCTTTTTCCCGTCCATCCTCACGCCGTGCGATTTCAGGATCTCGACAGACTCGGGGTCGTTGAAGATGATGCCGGTCCTCTCCAGGACGGCCAGCGAGGCTTCGTGGATCCTGTCCATCTCGGCCTCGGTGAACGTGTGCATGCGTGTGTACATAATCGTCTCCTTTCTTCGGAGGGTTGGTAAAGGCATCGGCGGATCCGGCGCCAAGCTGTAGTGACAGCCGTCGCTTGAGCCGCAGGCATTGCCGTCGCGGAGGACTCTGGGAAAGCCGTAGCGGAGGAGTCAGGGCAAACCGCAGCGGAGGAGCCAGGGCAAGCCGTAGCGGAGGAGTCAGGGCAAGCCGTCTTCAAGGCCGTCGCCCGGTGGGCCCGTCCTTAATTCGCGTCACGGGCCGAAGCGCCGTGACGGGCGCGGGACGGGCCAGGGCATGGCGGATCGGGACGGGCGGGGTTCCGGGCACGCCCGGCGTCGGCTCACTCCTTCACGCCCTTGAAGGCGCTGGCCATGGCCATCATCAGGAGGACTGTGAGAGGCAGGGCCGAGAGGATGGAGGCGGACTGGATCGATTTCAGGTTCCCGGTGCCGCACAGCACCATGGCCACCGCGCCCAGGGCCAGGGCCCAGAAGAGCCTGAGCAGCCTGTGGGGGTGCTCGTGGCCGGAACTGAACATGGCGAGCGACATGGCGGCGGAGTTGGCGCTCGTCAAGAAGAGCATGGAGACGAGGAGCATGGCGACGATCGACATCAGGCCCTGTGCGGGGTAGTGGCGGAGGAGGCCGAAGACGGCGGCCTCCACGCCGTCGGAGTCGATCACCCCTCCGATGTCGTAGTGGATGCCGGCCCCGCCGACCACCGCGTACCACAGGAAGTTCGCCAGCGACGGCAGGAGCATGCATCCCAGGACCAGGGCCCGCACGGTGCGGCCCCGGGACACCCTTGCCACGAAGATCGAGACGAAGGGCGCCCAGGAGGCCCACCAGGCCCAGTAGAAGATCGTCCAGCCGCCCAGCCAGGCCTTGTCCTCGCCGGGCTGGGCGAACAGGGACATCTTCACGAAGGAGGAGAGGTAGCCGCCTCCCGACTCCATGCCGAGCTCGATCATGAAGATCCTGGGCCCGAAGAGGAGGATGAAGGCCCAGAAGCCAGCGAAGAGCACGATGTTCACGTTGCCCATGAACTTCACGCCCTTCTCCAGCCCGGTGTAGACGGCGAACGCGAAGATCGCGGTGAAGATGGCGATGACCGCGTAGCCGGCCTTGTCGCCCAGTTCCAGGCCGTAGTTGTACTTCAGGCCCGCCACGACCTGCAGGGCGGTCAGGCCCGTGGTGGTGGCGAGGCCCCCCATGGTGGCCACGACGGCGAAGACGTCTATGATCCTGCCGGTCCTGCCGTGGACGCGGTCGCCTATCAGGTAATAGAAGGCCGTGGAGAACCTCAGCGGCAAGCCCTTCGTGTAGGCCGCGTGGGCCATGGGGATGGCAAGGGCCACGTAGACGGCCCAGGCCGAGATGCCCCAGTGGAAGAAGGACTGGGTCATCGCGGCCACGGCGGCCCCGGGGGTCCCGGGCTCCACGCCCTTGAAGAACGGCGGAACGGTCTTGTAGTGGAACACCGGCTCTGCCGGGCCCCAGAAGGCTATGCCCGCCGCGATGGCCGAGCCGAACAGGAGCGCGAACCAGGTGAAGTCCGAGTAGTCGGGCCTGGCGTCCGGGCCGCCCAGCCGACATTTCCCCCACGGGCCGACCATAAGGGTCAGGCAGCCCAGGGTGAGGCCGAAGACCACGGCCAGGTAGAGCCAGCCCCAGGTGGCGGTGGTCCAGGCGAGGGCGGCGCTTATCGCGCCGCCCGTGGCCTCGGGGGCTATGACGGAGACCAGGACGAAGAGCACGGTGAACCCGCCGGACACGTAGGTGATGAGCGGGTCGAAGAGCTTGTTCTTGTTTTGGGACATGGGACACCCTCGGGAATGGCGGGGACTCGCCGGGGCCGGGTCCCTCGGGGGACCGGAGCGCGGCGCTTGAGGAAGGGCGGGGACAGGTGGCCGGAAGGGGACATGCGGCCGGACCGGGACAGGAGGCCGCCGGAGGCATGGCGCTCCAGGCCGCCGGACATCGCGTTGGACGGAGCAAAGCACGGGCCGGAAACTGGCCGCCCGTTCCTTTTCCCCGGAAAGCCTGGCCCGGGGCCGTATGATTCCGTCACGGGCGACCGGCGCGGGAGGGGTCATGTAAAGGGAACTTGACGGAAGGGTAAAGGGAATGTTACAAACAGACTAGCGGACCTGCATAAAGTCAAAATACCTTTACAGACGGCTGGCCGTCTTCCGGAAGGCCCGGGTCCGGCAGGGCCGGTGCCGGAATGGCCGGGAGCGTGCGGCCTTCGCCGGAAGGCCGGACAGGGAGATAGCGGGATGGGCAGGAAACCGGACTGGCCACTACTGACCTTCACTCGCCGGGCTGCCGAGGCGCTCTACGATGGCCACCACGAGGGCGTGCTCATAATCGACACGGCGGGGACGTTCATCTACTACAATCGGCGCATGGCGCAATTCGACGGCCTCGACGCGTCGGAGGTGTTGGGGCGCAAGGTGACCGAGATCTACGATTTGGACGAGGGCTCCAGCATCAGCCTGAGGTGCCTGAAAGCCCGCCGCCCGGTCTCCGACGCCGCCCTCTACTACCAGGCCAGGGACGGGAACAGGGTGAACGCGATCTGCCACGCCTACCCCCTCCACGCGGGAGGCGCCCTCGAGGGGGCCATCTGCTTCACCCTGGAGTACTCCTTCATGACCGAGAGCGTGGAGAAGGCCGCCAGGAACTACGCCCTGCACCCTCACTGCCGTGGAGCCTCGGACAGGGACCCGCCCCCGGGCGGTGCCGCCCACACCATGGCCTCGCTGGTGGGCGACAGCCTGGCGTTCAGGGACGCCATGGAGACGGCCAAGATCGGGGCGAGGACGCCATCGTCGGTCATGATCTGCGGGGAGACGGGCACCGGCAAGGAGCTCTTCGCCCAGGCAATCCACAACAACAGCCCGAGGCGGGCCGGGCAGTTCTGCCCGATAAACTGCGCGGCCATCCCGGAGACGCTCCTGGAGGGGATACTCTTCGGCACGGTGCGGGGGGCCTTCACCGGGGCCGTGGACCGCCCTGGCCTCTTCGAGGTGAGTTCCGGTGGCACGATGCTCCTGGACGAGATCCACGCCATGCCCCTGAACCAGCAGGCGAAGCTCCTCC
>JAISEQ010000228.1 GCA_031264045.1 Deltaproteobacteria bacterium | reverse complement strand
GATTTCGTCAACATAAACCCTGTGCCTTACAAGTGGCGCAAGAGGGATGTCAGGGGAGCCCAGCTCCTGAACGTCATCAGGAACTTTATGTGATGTAATAACAACTGCGTTGACAGATAGATTTAAACGCTTGTGGACATCATCGTAAGATGATGGCGGGAGGCGGAAAGTCCTCACCTGGAAAATGATGACATGCCGTTTATGTCAAGCTCATTAGTTCAGGCACCTCCTGCTTTGCCACCTCCGGATCCCGCTCCACATCCCCCGCTTTCTGCCCAGCCTCCCCAGGATCCCGCTTTTCATCCCTCGCCTTCTGCACCCTGCCACCCGCTCCTGCCCAACATCCCCCCCATCAGCACCGTTCTTCACACATCTAACAGAGCCAAAAATTTCATCAATCGTGACCTGATGGCTTTAAATTTTAACTTATATTATAGTTTTGCTTTGATCTGTCGCTATTTACATGAAAACTCATTACGAAAATCAATACTTATATGGTTAAAAGAGGTGGACTGTCAGCATTTGGACACTAAAGAATTCATCCACGGACTTATTGATTTGTGTACTAGGTTGATATTAAGGTTAAGAATTGCGCGATTCATTCCCGAAGCAAGCTTCTGGGGTTTTCTCGCGTTACCCAGGTAAACCTTCATTCGGGACGCGCGACCGCGCGGATACCATCGGCTTCAGAATCCCGTATGCGCTCAATACTCGGAGATCGCGCTAATCCAGGATCTAAGACCGGCGCGGAAAGGCTGTTGTCCTTTCAGACGGCAGATAGCGTATTGAACGGATCCCCTGAACGAATCTCCCTGCCCGTCCGGCAGGCAAGGAACCAGTCACGGCATTCACGACAACAAAAAATATGCCGCCGATATCAACGGAGGAGGGCGCTCCCGCGTCAATAATTGCTTCTGCCCGTGTCGCGTCTCAGTCAGAACAGCATCGCAGTCAAATACGTTGCGTGATGAGAGGGACTCGTCCTGGAAAAATAAGTTGCCGAACAATTTTCCAAAATATTCGCCAGTCAAACAAGATAAAATTTAATAAACCATATCAAATCCAATATCATTCCATATTTAATCAGATATATCAGATCAAATATTCAATTAATTTAAATCTATTTCATCATATCGTCAGCGTCAGGCTCGAACGTCAGCATGCTTCAGGATAAACCTGTCAGCCGCGCCCCGCTATCCTTTCCGCCTCCTCGCGGGGAAACAGCACGTTTTTGACGATCGTCGCGCCCCCGGCAGACCTGCCCTTCGGAGGCAGGACCTTGACCGTTCCGGCGGCATTCGGTGCCTTCTCGTGCATGAGGATCCTCAATTCCAGGCAGGCAACGCCCACCGGTGCAATCCGCGCCGCCATGAAATATTCCAGATTGCCGCTTCGCACGTCCTGCACGAGAGCCTCAGGCGGGAACGCGGCTCCGTCCGGAAGGGCGAAGCGCCCCGCGCTTCCCCTGACCCCCGCAAGCCAGACGCCTCCCTCTTCCGAGTACGGCCGGGAGGCGAGCGCCGCCGCGGGAACGCAGATTCCCGCCGCGAAGGCAATCCACTGGAGCGCCCACACCGCCGCGGCCCAGACCCCCGAGGGCGCGAGGCCCATGAAAATCCAATTGGCAGGGGCACCCGAGAACGCCAGGGACACGAGTTCCGAGGGGTCCGCGGCAATCCTGGACGCGCTTCGGAGGGCTGCATCCGCCATGCCCAGGAACCCCGCTTCCCCATCCGCTCCTGGGCCGAAAAGCGCCCCGGTCCAGCCTGCCAGCGACAGGAAAAAGCCGGCCGAGCCGCCGAGCGCCGCGAGGGCCGCCGCCAGGAAAGGGGATCTCGCGTGCGAAGCCGTGACGGACCAGCCGGACAGGATCCCGGCGGCAGCGCCGTACGCGGCCGCCGCCAGGACGTTTACGAAAACGAGCGGCACGAGCGCCGCCTCCGCCGAATAGACCGGGAAGAGGAGGGCCGCCGCCGCACAGGCCGCCCCGGGGACCAGGAAGACGGCCTCGATCCTGAAGCCGCCCGACGGGCGGAAGAGCTTCGATGTCGGGGCTTCTGGCGCCGTGCCGGCACCCGTTCCCCCGCTCATGCCCCGGCCTGCGGAATAGTTCCCCGGAAGGGGACGGGAGCCCGGCAGGCGCGGCGGGAGATCGGAAGCCTGTTTCCGAACGCTCCGGTCCCGTGCGGCGGCCGGACGGGCGGCAGGGAGGCGGGCCGCGAAACGGGGGGGAATGCCGGTCGCGAACCGCCCGACTGAGTCCGGCGCTGGGGCATTCGTTTCAGGATGGCACGGGGGGAGTTCGGGGGGCAGGGGTCCCGGAACGCCGGGCTGTCCCGGAGCCCGGAGGGAAACGGGGATGCCTCGGCACGGAACGGCGGGAACCGGCCCGGCCAGGAAGGGGCCCGGGGCGCCGGGGCTAGCCGGAACGTAGGGCGCGGGCCTCGCGGTGGATGGAGACGAAGACCAGCCATATCAGGAAGAGCGGCTCCCAGATCATGTACAGCGTGGCCGTGTGGAAGCCGAGCCTCGGGGTGTCTGGCCCGCCCCACGTCCAGCTCCATAGCCCCGACTCGCACATGTGCTTTATGAAGTCCAGGAGCTCCTCGGGGGACAGGAGGATCCCTTTCCAGGTCCCCGGCTCCAGAAGGAAGCCGAGGATGGGTGAGACGCCAGGGAACTCCAGGCCGGGGAACGAGGCCGACATGGCCCGCCAGAGGCACAGGGAGCCGTAGTATCCGGCCAGGACCCCGGCGAGCGAGAAGAGGACGGCCGCAAGCGGGAACGAACGGAGCGAGGGGCTCGAGCGGACGGAGGCATCGGGGGCGGCGCAGGCGAGAAACGCGTAGAGGATGAGAAAGAGCGCCTTCAGCCATATAAGTCCCGTGAAGGAGGCCGCGACCGCGTAGGGCAATGCGAGGACGCAGGCCGCGACGGCCGTGGCCAGCAGGAGGAGGGGCCAGGACGCGGCTCTCCCCGCGAGGCTTTCCTTCCTGCCCACCGCCGCGTTCCTTCCGGCCCCGGAGGACCTAGTCCCCCTTCTCCATGGACCGCATGGCCTCGATGGTCTTCGAGATGAGATGGTCGAGCTCCCAGCCCAGCATCTCGCATCCCCTCCTTATGACGTCCCTGGAGCATCCCGCGGCGAAGTTCAGGGTCTTGAACTTCTTCTTCACGGATTTCAGCTCCAGATCCATGACGCTCCTGGACGGGCGCATCAGCGCGGAGGCCCAGATTAGCCCGGTCAGCTCATCGACGGCGTAGAGGACCTTCTCCATCAGGTGCTCGGGCTTCACATCCACGGTGAGCCCGTAGCCGTGGCTCACGACGCTCCGTATCACGTCCTCGCCCACGCCTCCCTCGCGCAGGAGCTCGGGGGCCTTCAGGCAGTGCTGGTCGGGGTAGAGCTCGAAGTCCACATCGTGGAGCAGCCCCACCACGCCCCAGTAGTCGCGGTCAGAGGAGTGGCCGAGATCGTCCGCGAACCACTTCATGACGCCTTCCACGGTCTCGGCGTGCTGGAGATGGAACTGCTCCTTGTTGTACTTCGTGAGTATCTCCCAGGCCCTGTCCCTGCTGATCGTTTCCATGATTTTCCTGGCCAAGGTGCGCCGGGCACCGCGGAAGGCACGGCTCAGCGGACGGGCGTATCCCGCCGCGCGGACGCGCTGAAGTTGTCCTGCGCCGCCATTCTAACCCAAAGCCCCGATGCGGGCAACACGGGAACGGGGCGCGCGTGAGGGCTCCCGCTGGCGCCCATGTCCCCCGCCCGACATGAAAGGTCTCCCCTGCGGCTCCTGCCCGACCGGCAGGCCTCTTCCGGGCCGCTGCCTCCCTCAAGAGATTTTGCCGTTCCGCCGCTCCGCCGGGCGGTCTCCCGCCGCGCCGGAGACGGCGCGGGCGCAAGCAACCAGGCAGTTCCCGGAAAAGGGGCGTGAAGCGTTCGGCCCGGTGCCCGGCATCGCTGAGGCAGCCCAGCTATCGCGTTTCCGCGTAGAGCCGAAAATACTCCCTGCCCGCCATACGGCAGCCTCCTGCGCCCCGCCATGAACTTCCGTTCAGGAAGAGGCCCCGTCATTCGAACCGGTACCCCTGCCGGAAGACTTTCCGCACTTGCCGGCCATCTTCGCCGCCGCGCCGGGCACCGCCGATCCGCGGGCGGCCCCCGCCCCGGCAATCCTCTCCAGCGCCATGCTCCCGGGGCCGGAGACTTTCGGAGCCGCGTCCGCCGCAGACGCGATCCTGACCTCGCCCGGGGCTTCGCAGGCGCCTCCGCCTGCGGAAGGACCCCCTCCCGGAAGACCGTTTCTGCCCTTTTTCCCGGACCTGTCCCTCCCCCCCGCGATTCCGGCCGTGCCGGGCCTGCACAGTTTGCCAGTCCCCCCCGTCCCGCAGGACCCGTCCGCCCCGCAGGCCTTCCTGCCCGCCGATCCCGACATCCCCGCCCCTGCCGTCTCGGCGAGATCCTGGCCCGGAACGAATCCTGCCGCCAGTGCGGGCAGGTAGCTCTCCGTCATGTACCTCTGGTTCACGAGCTCCGACATGAGGCGCTTCTCTATGCGCCGGCGCGCCTCAGGCATCCCGGAACCACGCGGGCGCGGATCCCCAGCGGGCCTGACAATCCTCACGGCGCCAGTGCCGGGCCCGGAGAACCACAGCGGTTCGGCCTCCCCTTCCCGGGGCAGGGTGACGGCCATCACCCCGCAGCGTCCCGTGCCGTCCAGCTCGTCCACGGCGGCCAATGCCCTGTTCAGGTCCAAAGTGTCCGGAACGGCGAAGAGGAACCTGTCCGGCACGAAGTCCGCAGCCTTCCGCCCGCCGTCCCGGCCTCCTCGGCTGTGCTTGCGCTTCTTGAAGTCCCGTCTGAGATCGGACAGCGAGACCTTCACCTCCACCTCCGTCACGAGATCTTCGGAATCGATGAGGGCCACGTCCGGAAAGTTGGCGCCTGTCCCGGAGACCGGAAGCTCCGTGCAGAAGACCCTGGCCCCGGCCCGGAAGGCGTAGTGGGCAAGGACGCAGGTCTTGACCCGTGACGAGAGAAGCACCCGTGCCTTCCCGCCGGAATCCGCCCGCGCCGGAGGGGCACCGCGGCGGCGCCTCACGCGTCTCCGGGCTCGGGCGGAATCCAGCTCCACCCGTCCCGCTCCCTTACCAGGCGACCTCCCTTGAGCCCGCCGGCCTGCCGAGGGTCAAGGTCCGGAACCCCGGAACTTCCGCCTGAAGCGTTCGCGCCCGCATCGGGGGCCCCGGATTTTCCGGAAGACGCATTCGCGCCGGATCCGGAAGCGTCGGACTTTCCGGAAACCTCCCGGCTTTCGGAACCGGTACGGGCTCCGGAGCCGGACATCCCGGGCTTTCCGGAAACGGCCGAACCATGCGGAGAAGCCTTCCCTCCGGCCGGAGACGGCTTCCCCGCGGAACCGGACGTCACGGCGTCCGGAGAAACCCCCGGACTTCCGGGAGACTCCCCGTGGCCGCGAGCCGGCGTTCCGGCCCTTCCGCCGACCCCGCAGGCATCGCCCCCCCCCGGCGCGGACTCCTGGGAGCGCGCTTCCGGGGCTCGGGCGCCTCCGGCCGAGGCGTACTCGGGGAGCCGGAAATTCTCCGTCATGTGCCGCTGGCTCACGAGCTCCTCCAGCAGGCGCATCTCCATCAGGCGGCGGAGATGCGGCGTGTCAAGCCCGCGGTCGCTTAACACGCCCGGGCGCTTGGCAGTCCTGACATCGCCCGAGCCGGAACCGGTGAACCAGAAAGGCTCGCCGGGTTGGCGTTTCAGCCGCGTCGGCAGGGTGACGGCCAGCACCCCGTACTTGCCGGACCCGTCCAGCTCCCTCACGGCGGACAGCGCGCCCGAAGCGGCCACGGAGGCAGGGACAGCGAACAGGAACCTGTTCGGCACGAACCCGGCCATGCCGAGGGGCGGACGGCTGTACATCCCGTGCTTGGGCTTCAGGAAGGCACGCCTGAGCTCGTCCAGGGTGGCCGAGACCTCGATTTCGATAAGCTCGCCGTCCCTGCCGATGACCGCCACATCCCGGACGAGTCCTCCCGATCCCGGCACGAAGAGGCCGGTGCAGAAAAGCCGGGCACTCACCTTGTACCTGTAGTACGCGAGGACGGCGGTCTCAAGCTGCGCACGAGGATCTGACAGGACGCCCCCTTCGCCGGGACTTTCGGAGCTGAAGAGCCCGGGCCCGACTCGCAAAGGCATTCTAGACCGTGGGCAAGGCGGCCCGCAACTGCTTGTGCGGGGGAAAACCCTGCCTGCGGCTGAACTTCCCGGCGGGAGGCGTTCGGGCGAGCGGGTCCGAGCCGCACCCCCTATTCCCCGACCCCGGATCCCCCGGCTTCCGTCGCCTGGCCCCTGCCGACATTTTCCTTCGCCGCCCCGCCCTTCCCCGGCTTGCCGGCTCCTGCCCCGCCCTTCCCCGGCTTGTCCCCCGCAGGACGGCCTTCGTCCCCGCCGCCCGCCGCCCTCTCCCGCCCCCGGATCAGAAAGATGCTCAACTCGTAGAGGAGGATGAGGGGTATTGACATCAGGATCTGGCTTATCACGTCCGGAGGCGTCAGGAACGCCGCGAGTATCACTATGGCCAGGACGGCGAAGCGTCTGAAGCGTGAGAGCTTGTCGCTGTCGACCAGGCCCGCCGCCGCCAGAAACAGGAGCAGCAGAGGAAGCTGGAAGGCGGCCCCGAAGGCCAGAAGAAGGGTCATCACCAGCGAAAGGTAGCCCTGTACGGCCGGGAGGACGGTGACCTCGCCCTCCCCGAAGCTCAGGAAGAAGGCGAAACCTGCGGGGATGACCACGTAGTAAGCGAACGCCGCCCCGCCCGCCATCAGGGCCACGGCCGCCGCCGTGAGGTTCACGGCGGCGCGGCGCTCGGCGCGGTAACGCCCCGGTGCCACGAAGGCCCAGAGCTGGTAGAGCCAGAAGGGCGAGCTGACGAAAACCCCGCCCCACAGGGCTATCTTCAAGTGGATGAGGAATGTCTCCGGAAGCGCCGTGGCTATGAGCCCCTGCCCGGGCGGCATGGCCGCCCTCAAGGGGGCGCTCAGGAACGCGAGGATCTTTCCCGAGAGCTGGTAAGCTATGAAAACCGCGGGAAGGACAGCCATGAGCCCCTTGATGAGCCTGGACCGGAGCTCGCCCAGGTGCTCCAGGAACGCGAGCTCCTTCTCCTCCCCTTCCGGGGGCCCTGGGTGCCCGGCCGGGGCCCGGGCCTGCGGGGAGGCAGGCACCGGGGGGAGAGGGGTTTCGGGAGCCTCCGGCGGAGGCACGGCGGTTCCCGAAGCTTTATCGGGCAAGACCGGCCTGTCCGGAGACGGCGGTGCCGGAGCGGGAGCGTCCTCGGCCGTCCGACCGGCCGCCGAACCTTTCCCGACCGTCTGGGAAGCGTCCGGGACCTTCGCGCCGATGTCCGGGCCGTCCTTAATATCCGGAGCGTCCTGAATTGACTGGCCGTCCATGATTTCCGGAGCGTCCTGAATGTCCGGGACAGCCGAAGCGCCTCCGGGCGCGGCAAGGATCCCGGCTCCGGCGGCTTCCGGAGTTTCCCCGGCACCGGGGGGGGCCGGGGCCGCGTCCCTGCGAGCGGCTTCGTCCGTGAGGTCAGGATCCGCCATCGCCGCTCCCCGGGCGCCCGGTCTCCCCGTCCTCGCATGTGCCGCCTGCGGCTTCGTCCCCGTCCGCGGAAGCGGGAGTTCCGGAACCCGAAAATCCGGAGGTCCCCGTGCCGATGTCCGGACCGCCCTGCCCTTCCAGGCCCCCGAAGCCGTCCCCGGCCGCCGTCTCGCCGCCGCCCCGCCGAGGGACCTTCCCGAGCTCGGGGTAGATCTCCTCCATGGTGGTCCCGCCGTCCCCGGAGCGGCTCTCCCCGCCCCCCGCGTCCCCCCCGGCCCCGCCCCTTGCGGAGACCGGGCCGTGAAGGTCCTTAAGGCCCACCGATTCCCCGAGATCCCCTAGCGCCCTCATTTCGTCCATGCCCTTCAGATCCTGAATGTCCCTTATCCCGTCCATGTTCCGGATCTCGTCCAGCTCCTTCATGAGGGAATCCCTCATGCCCCACAGGACCCTGCGGGCCTCGCGCCAGAACCTGGCTGCCGAACGCAGGACGCCCGGCAGATCCCTGGGCTTTATCAGGATCAGCGCCAGAAGGAGTATGAAGGCTATCTCGGTGTAGCCCAGTCCCGGGGCCATGCGGGAACCTCACGTGCGCGGAAGGCCCTGCATCCGGGCGGGCTCTGCGGGGAAGCGGAAGCCATGGGGGCCGGCAGAGGGAAAACGCGCGGGAAAGGAGACGGAACCTGCATAATTTTACCGCAGAACGCAGACGGGAAAAAGATGCCGCGGAAAAATTCAGAACGTCTCAGGCATGAAGGCGCCTTTCGGGCGGAAACGCCGCAGAGAAAAAACGGGGCGGGCGGAAACGCTAATAAAAACGGCCGGCCGGAAAACATGAGGCCGGAACGGAGGCTCCGGGAAAAACGCGCACGGGGAAAACCGGCCCGCTCCCCCTCCCGGCCCGGACGGCGCGGCGTCCCGCCCGCCGTGATCTTCGCCGGGACTGTCCCGCTCAAGGCGAGGGGCGTTACCCGGATGCTCCCCCGGACCGGGCCGTGTCCAGGAGGTTCAGGATCCTCGCCGCGGCGCACGCCGCTCCGTAACCGTTGTCTATGTTCACGACGGCTATGCCCGGCGAGCAGCTCAGAAGCATGCTGGCCAGGGCAGACTCCCCTCCCCTGGCTAGCCCGTAGCCCGTGGACGTCGGAACTGCCACGACCGGGCGGGGGGTGAGCCCTCCCAGCACGGAGGCCAGGGCCGCATCCAGCCCGGCCACGGCAATCACGGCCTTGTGGGAGTTTATCTCCTCAAGGCGGCCGGAAAGCCTCCAGAGTCCGGCGACCCCGCTGTCCTCGTAAAGATCCGCCCTGAAACCCAGATACCCCAGCGTCCTTGCCGCCTCGCGGGACACCGGCGCGTCCGAGCTCCCGGCCGAGACAACCGCGACGTCCAGAGAGGGATCGCGGAGGGGGAAGCTCTCGCCGAAGGCCGTGCGGGAGACGGGATCGTAGTCATAGGACTCGCGGAGATCTTCCGGAAGGGACCCGAAGAACTGGGGCGAAAGCCGCGTGAAGAGGACCGGCCTCCCGCATCCCTTCCTGAAGGCGGAAAGGAGACTGAAAAGCGCCTCGGGCGTCTTGCCCTCGGAGAGAACGGCTTCGGGGAGGCCTATGCGCCCGGGGCGGTCGTGGTCAAACAAGATCCCCTGGCTCCTGCATTCCATGGGGGCGGCTTCTCCTTTCCGGTGCGGCGGGGCAGAGGGGTGCGCCGCCGGAAACGCCTTCGGTGAACTTTGCGCTTTTCAGTGAGAAGCCCCCCCAGGAGGGGCTTGTCGCAAAAAAGCCGCAGATCCGAAACCCGCGACAGACGGGACCCGGAAAAAGCACGGCGCAAGACATGAAAACGGAGCGGGTTGAGGCGGGGTGCCCGAAACCTCAGACGGAAGACCGGTGAGGCCGAAAGCCGGGGGCGGGACCGGGACCCCCGAAAGCCGGGTGCGGGGCGGACAGAGCGGGGACCCGGAGGGACGGCGCGGCCAAGAGGGGGAAGGGGGGGTGCCCAGGAGCCGGGATCTCCCGGGCCGGGAGGTGCGGGCCCGCCGCCGCATCGGACCGGGGTGGACGGGGAAAGACGCTCCAGTGAAAAAAAACCGCGCCGCCGACAGGACGCGGGAGGGTACCCGCTCCCGCCGGGGCGCGGGCAAAGGCCGAAGGGAACAGTTTCCCCTCGGGACCGGAAGCTCGGCCTGGAGGCTTGGGGGAAGCCTCTGCCGGCGAGAGGCCGGACGGAAGGGGCTAGAAGTCCAGGCCGGGGTAGAGGGGGAACTTCCTGGAGAAGGCGGTCACGCGCTCGCGGATCTTCTTGAGCTGGGAGTCGTCCTCGGAGTTGTGGAGGGCGGTCGTCACGAACTCCGCCACCTCGTCCATGTCGCTCTCGGCGAGCCCTCTCGTGGTCAGGGCCGCAGTCCCGAGGCGGAGCCCGGACGTTATGGTGAAGCGCTCCTTGTCGAAGGGGATGGTGTTCTTGTTGGCGGTGATGCCGGCCTTGTCCAGGGCGGTTTCGGCCTGGCGGCCGTTCAGGTTCTTGGAGCGCAGATCGATCAGGACCAGGTGGGTGTCGGTGCCGCCGGAGACGAGGCGGAAGCCCGCGTCGGTGAGCCTGGTCGCGAGCCTTGATGCGTTCTTGAGTATCTGGCGCTGGTAGTCGATGAAGTCGGGCTCGAGGGCCTCCGCCAGGGCCAGGGCCTTGGCGGCTATTATGTGCATCAGCGGTCCCCCCTGGATGCCGGGGAAGACCTCCTCGTCCACCGCCTTGGCGAAGGTCCTCTTGGAGAGGATGAGCCCCCCCCGCGGGCCGCGCAGGGTCTTGTGGGTGGTGGTGGTGACTATCTCGGAGAAGGGGACCGGGGACGGGTAGAGGCCGGCAGCCACCATGCCGGCGAAATGGGCCATGTCGGTGACGAGGACCGCTCCCGTCCGGTCGGCCGCCTGGCGGAAGCGCTCGAAGTCTATGACGCGGGGGTATGAGGAGGCGCCGCACACGATGACCTTGGGCCTGATCTCCTCGGCGAGGCGCATGACCTCGTCGTAGTCGATAAGCTCGGTGTCCTGCCTGACCCCGTAGTAGTGTGCCCTGAACACCCTTCCGGAAAAGGAGACCTGCGCCCCGTGGGTCAGGTGCCCCCCGTGGGCTATGTTCATGCCCAGGAAGGGGTCCCCGGGCTTCATCGCGGCGAAGAACGCGGCCATGTTGGCGGACGAGCCGCAGTGGGGCTGGACGTTCGCGTGCTCCGCTCCGAAAAGCTTGCGGGCGCGGGCCTGGGTCAGAATCTCCAGCTCGTCCGCGAACTCGCAGCCTCCGTAGTAGCGCTGGTCGGGATAGCCCTCGGCGTACTTGTTGGTGAAGACCGACGCGGTCACGCGAAGGATGTGCTCGGAGACGAAGTTCTCGGAAGCTATCATCTCCAGCTTGTCGCGCTGGCGGCCCAGTTCCTTGGCGAGTATCGCCTCGAGCTGGACATCGGGTGTATGGTTCGGGCTCTTGGAAGACATATGGTTTTGGGGGTCCGGGTGCGGGAGCGGGCCGGCCGCGGAGGCGGCAGGCCGGGCCGCGCGTCAGTTGAACAGATCCAGGCGCTCCTGGTGGCGCCCTCCCTCGAACGGGGTCTCTAGAAAGCACTCCACGAGCCCAAGCGCGATGCCGCGTCCCAGGACGCGGGCACCCAGGGTGAGCACGTTTATGTCGTTGTGGGCCCTGGCCATCCTGGCCGTGAACTCGTTTGCGCAGTTCGCGGCGCGGATTCCCTCATGCCTGTTCGCCACCATGCACATGCCGGCCCCGGTCCCGCAGACGAGTATGCCGCGCTCGGCCTCCCCCGACAGCACGGCGTTCACCACCTTCCTGGCGATGTCCGGGTAGTTGCAGGCCTTGGTGCCCGGGGGCACGCCCAGGTCCATGGCGCCGAGGCCCCTGGCCGCGAGATAGAAGATAATCTCTTCCTTGAGCTCAGGGCCCGCATGGTCCGAGCCGACTGCTATGACGCCCGGCATGGCCAAACCTCCTCGGGTCGTAAGATCCTCATGTCCGTGGGAACTGCCCTGCCGGGAGGGCGGGCCGGGGTCCGGGCGGCCGGGGGCTGGATTCTAATCGGCGGCGGGCGCGGTCGGGGCGGAACCTTCAGCCGCCGGAGGGCCGTCCGCGCCGGAGGCCGGGGCGCCGCCTGCCGGTTCCGTCTCAGACGCCTGGTAGGGGCTCCAGACGAAGCCTCCGTTCCTGCGGGTCACCTGGCCGATGGCCGGGAAGGGCAGGTGCGCCCCGGCGACCAGCCAGCGGCCATCGGCAGCCTCGTTGAAGACCTTCCGCCTGGTGGCGGCGGCCCCGGGGCGGTCCACGTCGTAAGACAGGGTCACTTCGGGGCGCGAGAACTGGATCAGATAGGCGTGGACGACATCGCCCCAGCAGAGGAGGGGACCGGCGGAGCTCTCGAACGCGAAGCCGGTGTGGCCCGGGGTGTGCCCCCACAGGCTGGAGCTCTTGACGCCCGGGGCAATCTGGGCTCCGGGATCGAAGGCCCGGTACCTGCCGGCCGACCTGTAGGGGCCGGTCACCTTCCGGGCGAGTTCCGTGCCGTTCACGTCGGGGCCCGACTTCGGGATGAAGTACTCCTCGTCCCGGACAGGAGCGTACAGGGTCGCGTTGGGGAAGGAGGGGCTGCCGTCCCCGTCAAGGAGCCCGCCGATGTGATCGGAATGGAAGTGGGTGATGAGCACGTGCGTCACCTGATCGGGCGAGTAGCCCGCGGCGGAGACGAGCGGCACTATGCTCGGGCCGACGCCCATGCCGGTGTCCACCAGGAAGAGCTCGTCGCCCTTCTTGACCAGGAAGGCGTTTATCCAGCTGGGGACCTCGTTTGCCGAAGGGGAGCCGCCGGCGGCGGCCAGGGCCTCGAAGTCCTCGGCGGTGATGTCGTAGAAGATGGTGAAGGGCATCATGCCCGTGGAGTCGGAAAGGGCGGTCACGGCGAGATCGCCGTACTGGGCGGTGTGCCAGCCGCCCTCGGCATCCGCCAGGGCCTTCCTGACGCCGGGCGCGAGGGCCACGAGCGCCAGGACGAAGACTGCAGTGAAGAAGAACAACGGTTTCATGTTCCCGCTCCTTTCGTTCGGCCGAACGGTCCCGCCGGGACGGAGACCCCGGAGCGCGCGGGCGCTTCAAGGCCGTCCCGTGGCTCACCCGGGCCGATTTGCCGCCTGCGGGCGGCCGCACGGCCGCGGGGCACGGGCCGCGCCAGGACCGCCGGGATCCTCAAGCCGCCGCAATCCCCCTGGCCGGGGCGGGTCGGGGGATTCGCGGGATTACCGGAGGATTTTGGGAGAACTCGGAACGCCGGAGGATTCCCGGGCTTTCGGGGGGCCTGGGAAGGCGGGAGAACCCGGCGATTCCGCTCCGGTTCCGGAAGAACCGGAAACTGCGGGCGGTTCCGGGGCATCGGGCCGGCGGGGCGGCCCGGAAGGCCGCCGGTCCCTGCCGGGAGCCGCGGGCTCCCCCTCACCAGGCGTCGGGGGCCCCGAAGATGACGGACCCGTTGGTGCCGCCGAAGCCGAAGGAGTTGCTCATGGCGGCCTTGAGCGAGGCCTCGCGGGCGATGTTCGGGACGTAGTCCAGATCGCATTCCGGATCCTGGTTCTCGTAGTTGACGGTGGGGGGGAGTATCCCGTCCCTGATGGCCAGGATGGTGAAGGCCGCCTCCACCCCTCCGGCGGCGCCGAGGAGGTGGCCGGTCATGGACTTGGTGGAGGACACGGGAACCTTGTACGCGCGGTCGCCGAAGACCTTCTTGACCGCCAGGGTCTCCATGTGATCGTTCAGGTCGGTGGAGGTGCCGTGGGCGTTTATGTAGCCTATGTCCTCCCGGCCGACCCCCCTCGCCGAGGCGTCGGCCAGGGCCGCCTCCATGGCGAGCACGGCACCCTGGCCGTCCTCCCTGGGCGCGGTGATGTGGAAGGCGTCGCAGCTGGCGCCGTAGCCCAGGACCTCGGCGTAGATCCTCGCGCCGCGGGCCCTGGCCCGGTCCCAGTCCTCCAGGACCAGCATGCCCGCCCCCTCGCCCAGGACGAAGCCGTCCCGGTCGCGGTCGAAGGGGCGCGAGGCCCCGGCGGGATCGTCGTTGCGGGTCGACAGGGCCTTGATGGCGTTGAAGCCGGCCACCGCCAGCGGGGTCACCACCGACTCAGTGCCGCCGCAGACCGCAACCTCCATGCCGTGGTCGCGCACCAGCTCGAAGCCCAGGCCGATGGCGTGGGTGCCCGCGGCGCAGGCGGTGGCGCACAGGTAGTTGGGTCCGGTCAGCCCCAGCTCGATGGCCACCTGGCCCGCGGACATGTTGCCAATCATCATGGGTATGAAGAAGGGGCTTATCCGGTCGGGCCGCTGCTCCATGATGACCGAATGGCTGTCCTCCATTATTTTCAGGCCGCCGAGCCCGCAGCCCATGCTGCATGCCGCCAGGGGGGCGAGCTCCGGGGTGATCTCCACCCCGGAGTCGGAAAGCGCCATCCTGGAGGCGCCGACGGCGTACTTGATGAAGGTGGCGAGCCTCTTGTCGGTCTTCCTGTCCATGAAGGCCAGGGGATCGAAGTCCTTGACCTCGGCCGCTATGCGGGTCTTCAGGTTCGACGCGTCGAAGCGGGTGATGGGGCCAATCCCCCCGCAGCCCGCCCTCACGGCGGCCCAGGCCTTGTCAATCCCCGTGCCCAAAGGGGTCACGAGGCCAATCCCGGTGACGGCCACCCTTCTGGGAAGCTTGGTCCTCAAGGTGCGGCCGCCTTCAGCCGGCGCTCTTGAACTTGGTGATGAAATCGACGGCGTCCCGCACGGTCTTGATCTGCTGCGCGGCCTCGTCGTCTATCTTCACGTCGAACTCCTCCTCCATGCCGATCATGAGCTCAACGAGATCCAGGGAGTCTGCCTGGAGATCGTCCTGAAGCGACGAGTCCATCTGGACCTCTGCGGGGTCGACGGTGAGCTGCTCCACAACCACGTTCTTCACGCGCTCGAATATGTCGTCAGCCATAAACTTGAACTCTCCTCGGAAAGACGCTGGGGGGTCGCGTCCTGGCCCCTTGCGGCCCGTCGGGCCGGAAAAAGGCGTAAGGTTATAGGGGCCGGATGGCGCCCTGGGATAGCCCGGGGGGGCGCTGGCGCGCCGTCGCCAGGGCAGGGCCGACCGCCTGAGCGGCCTTTTGCGCGGGGCGTCGGGCCGGCGGCGCGCCGTGTGCCGTGTGCGGCACGCTGGGAGGGCCGGGGGCGGGGAGCCCCCGGCCGCCCGGAGAAAATCGTCAGGAAGGTCCGGTGCCCGACGGTCCGGAAGGAAGGCGGCCCGCCGCTCCCGAATCGGGCAACGGGGGGTCAGCGGCCCCGGAATCGGGGCGCGCGGGGGGCGGCTGGCCATCCGGGCGCCCGGATCACATGTACAGGCCGCCGTTCACGTGGAGGGTCTGTCCGGTGACGTAGCCCGCCGAATCGGACGCCAGGTAGGCCACGGCCGCCGCCGTCTCCTCCGGGGTGCCCATGCGGCCCAGCGGGATGCGGGCCTTCAGGGCATCGGCAGCCTTCTCGGGAATGGCCCGCGTCATCTCGGTGTCGATGAAGCCCGGGGCCACGGCGTTCACGGTGACGCCCCTGGAGGCGTACTCCAGAGCCAGTGTGCGCGTCAGGCCCACGATGCCCGCCTTGGCGGCGGAGTAGTTCGCCTGGCCAGGGTTGCCGGTGAAGGCCACCACGGAGGTGACGTTTATGATGCGCCCCGAGCGGGCCTTCAGCATATGCCTCGCGGCGGCGCGGGTGACGGCGAATACGGAGAACAGGTCGATGTCCAGGACGGCCCTGAAGTCGTCGTCCGACATCCTCACGGAGAGGCCGTCCCTGGCCGCGCCGGCGTTGTTCACGAGCACGTCCAGGCGTCCCCTGGCCCCCACTATGGCCTTCACCCTGCTCTCGGCCTCCGCGGAGTCCTCGGCCCTCCAGCACTGGGCCTCGCAGTGCTCCGTGCCCATGTCGCGGAGCCTTTCCAGGGTCTCGGAGACCCCGGGGGAGGAGGGGTTGGCGTGGGTCACGTAGACGGCGGTGCCGGGTCCGCCCAGGGCTAGGGCGACCGCGCGTCCTATGCCGCGGGCCCCGCCGGTGACGAGCACGGTCCTGAGGCTCCCGCTCATGCCGAGAACCCGCCGGCGTTCAGGGATCCGCTCACGCGGCGCCGCCCTTGCCGGAATCCTCGTCCCTGGTCTTCTTGGTCCTGACGGTCATGATGACGCGACCGCGGTACGTCCCGCAGTGGGGGCAGGCGTGGTGCGGGAGGATCAGCTCGTTGCACTTCGGGCACTTGGAGAGGGTGGGCGAGATGGCCGTATAGTGGGTACGGCGCTTCCTGCCCTTCATCTTCGAGAGTCTTCTCTTCGGGACAGCCATTGGTCGAAATCCTTCAAGGTGATGTGCCCGGGCCGAGGCCCGGACCCCGGAACCTCGCGGTCCGGGGCGGACCCGGAGGCCGCGGAAAGCGGCACCGCCGGGGGGGGGCTGGCCGGGACGGCTACGGCCCCGGCGGGAAACTCAGAGCTAGTGCCTGGTGGCGGCGGCCCCGCGGCAGAGGCAGGGCCCGTCGTTCAGGTTGGCGCCGCACCCGGGGCACAGCCCGGCGCAGTCCGGACGGCACAGCGCCCTCACGGGCCAGGAGAGCCAGAACAGCTCGGCGACAAGGGGGGCCAGATCGAAACAGCCGTCCTTCACGCGGATGAAGGCGTCGGGATCGTCTTCCGTCCGTCCGGAACCGGAGCCGCCGAGCTCGACCATCTCGACTATCGCATCGCTCACCTTGCCGATGAAGGTGGACAGGCACCGCGCGCAGATCATCTCCGTCTTGACCGCGAACATGCCCTTGACGGTGAGCCGTCTGCCCGCGAGGCTCAAATCCAGCCGTCCCCTGAGGGAGGTGACCAGGTTGGGCGCCCCGCTGGGATCCTCCTCGCCGGAGGCGGTGAGATAGGGAAGCAGGGTGGAAGGGGACAGGACGAACTCGCAGCTCACGCCGGCCTCGGAGAAGAAGTCCAGAGAGAACCTCAGATTGTCCCGGACGGTCTCCACGGAATCTTGGCCCTCCAGGGCTGGTCGGGACACGCGGTCCCGGAAAGTCTGGCCGAAGGGATATTATCGGCCAGTGAAGCAGGCGTAGTCAAGGGGAAATGCCGCTCGCGCGGCTTGCGCCGGGACGGGGCGGTCACTCGGCGGGGGCGGCGGACCCGGACTCTTCGGATGCCTCGTCGGCTTCGGCGGCCGACGGGGCGGGTGCCGAAGACTGAGCGCGATCGCCGGAAGCCTGTGCCCCCGTTTCGTCCGCGGCGCCGACGGGGGGAACGGCCGCCGTGCCGTCTGACCCGCCGCCGACGACGGAGGCGGCCGGCTGGGCCGGAGTGTCGGAGGGGGCGGAAGCCGGAGTGTCGGAGGGGACGGATGCCGGGGTGTCGGAGGGGGCGGCTACCGGGGTGTCCGGGGAACCGGCGGGGGGGGGCGCAGTCTGGGTGGCGGAAACCCCGGTCGCGGCGGCGTCCGAAGAGACGGGCGCGGGGACTTCGATGTTGTCGGGGATTATGGACGCGCTCCCGCCGCCCCTGGCCGCCATGGCGAGGGTAAAGGAGGTGGTCATGAAGACAACGGCCGCCGCCGCCGTCACCTTGGCGATGAGGCCTGCCGGGCCCCTCGCGCCGAAGACGGATGTGGATGAGCCGCCGAAGGCCGCCCCCATCCCGCTGCCCTTGCCCTGCTGGAGGAGGACGCTTATCATGAGGATGACGGCCGCGGACACGTGGACGATGGCTATTCCGGACTGGAAGAACGAGGAGCTTGCCATGAAGGGGTTACCCTGGGTGGGCCGGAAGCCGCATCGGGGCGGCCTGCGGGGGGCTTGAGGGGACGGGCGCGGGTCAGGGGACCGGACGCGGGAGGCCGGGCCTCGGGAGGGGTCCCCTAGAGATCGAACTTCACTATCTGCGCGAAGGAATCGGGCTTCAGGGCCGCGCCGCCGACAAGCGCCCCGTCTATGTCCGGCTCGCTCATCAAGGCCTTCACGTTGTCGGGCTTGACCGAGCCGCCGTACAGGATACGGGTCTCCGAAGCCGCCTTGTCGCCGAGGAGGGTCTTCAGCTCCCCGCGCACGAACGCGTGGACCTCCTGGGCCTGCTGCCTCGTGGCGGTCTTGCCCGTGCCGATGGCCCAGACAGGCTCGTAGGCGACTATCAGCGACGCGGCCCGGTCCGCGGAGAGGCCGCCAAGGCTTCCCCTGAGCTGGGATCCGAGGACTTTCATGGTGTCGCCGCTCTCGCGCTGGCCGAGCGACTCGCCGATGCAGACGACGGGGATGAGACCAGCGTCCAGGACAGCAGCCAGCTTCTTCGCGACCAGCTCGTCGGTGTCGCCGAAAAACTGACGCCGCTCGCTGTGGCCCAGGATGACGAAGGAGGCTCCTGCCGCCTTGACCATGCCGGCGGAGATCTCGCCGGTGAAGGCCCCCTCCTTCTCCCAGTGGACGTTCTGGGCTCCAAT
>JAISEQ010000174.1 GCA_031264045.1 Deltaproteobacteria bacterium | reverse complement strand
TCTAGCGGCCCGTCCAGAAGCGCGTGAGCGCCCGGAGGATCCTGGCGGGCTCGTCTTCGAGGAGGTAGTGCCCGGAGCGGGGGAGGGCGAGAGCCCTCGCCCGGGGGAGGCGCCTTTTCAGGTCGTAGAGGAAGAGGGGCGTGAACACGAAGTCCCGCATGCCCCAGGCGAGCAGGAAGGGCTTCTCGGAAAGGGACTCTTCGAGGAGACGGTCGGTCTCGGAGAGATACGCCCGCGAGGGGTGGCCGGGGCTCCAGGGGATGTCGCGGACGAAGCCCGCCACCGCCTCCCGGAGCTCGCGCCTGGCGTAGGGGGCGACCAGGCCCCCGGCGGCCGGGGGGGAGAGCGGGCGCACGGTCCCGGCCTTCAGGAGGCCCCTCGCGAAGAGCCCCAGATCCCTGGCCAGGAAGGTCCCGAGCCGGGCGTACCTCTGGAAGGCGCGGAGCCGCCAGGGCATGGCGTAGCCCCGGGGGAAGCGGAGCCCGGTGTTCATGAGGCACACCGAGGCCACGCGCTCGGGGTGGCGCACGGCCCAGGAGAGGGCCACCGGCCCTCCCCAGTCGTGGGCGATGAGCCGCACGGGCCCGTCGGGGGCGACCTGGTCGAGGAAGGCCCCGAGATCCTCCGCGCGGGCCCGCAGGTCCCTCGCCCCGCCGCCCGCCGGCCTCTCGGAGAGGCCCATGCCCAGGTGATCCGGGGCGAGGCAGCGGAAGCGGGGGCGGAAGGCGGCGATGACCCTGCGGTACATGAAGGACCAGGTGGGGTTCCCGTGGACCATAACGAGCGTCGGTCCGGTCCCCTCGTCCACGTAGTGCATGGAGCCGCCGTCCAGGCTCGCGTAGCGGGAGCGGAAGGGGAACTCCAGGCGCCAGGGCCCCTCCTCGGCGCGGGGAAGGCGCAGGACCCTGCCCGGGGGGGGGAGCGGCGTCACCGGATCCGCGGCCGGGAGGGCGGTCCTCACGCGGTGAGCGGGACGACCGCGAAGGCGTCCACGTCGACCAGGCCCTTAGCGGTGAGCTTCAGGCTGGGTATCACGGGGAGGCTCATGAACGAGAGCGTCATGAAGGGATCGCTTCCGGGCTTCAGGCCCATCGCGGCGAGGGTGTCAGCGAACTGGGCCAGGCGCTGGGCGGTCTCCTGGTAGCTCAGGTCGCTCATGAGCCCCCCCAGGGGGAGCGGGAGCTCGCAGAGGATCCTCCCGTCCAGCGCCGCCACGAGCCCGCCGCCCAGCTCGGCCGAGCGGCGCGCCGCGCAGATGATGTCGCGGTCCGACGCCCCGCAGGAGGCGAGGTTGTGGGAGTCGTGGGAGACGGTGGTGGCGATGGCCCCGCGCCGGACGCCCATGCCCCTTATGAAGCCCACCGCGGGCTTCGCCTGGCGGTAGCGGTCCGACACCACGAACTTCGCCACGTCCAGCTCGGGATCGGCCAGGATCTCCCCCGCCCGCCTCGGGAGATCCATCGCCAGCCTGTCGGTGACGAGCTCGCGCTCGCGCACGCCTATCACCAGCACCTTCGCGCCGTCCGGCGCCCGGGCCCTGATGTCGGATTCCCCGTAGGCGCCCGGCCTCACGGTGTCGAAGAGGGCGGGATCCCGCTGGAGCACGGTCTCGGGGACGAGGGACGATCCCTCGCGGGCGGTCTCGGCGCCAGCCTTCCACACCCGGCTCGGCCTGAAGCTCCACAGGTCCCGGTAGAGGGCCATGTCCGCCTTCCAGCCGGGGGCGAGGGCCCCGGTGCGCGGGATGCGGTAGTGGAGCGCCCCGTTCAGGCTCGCCATGTTCAGGATCTCCGGAAGCGGCATGGTGCCGGAGGCGAGGGCCGTGCGCACCATGTGGTTGATGCCGCCTTCCCGGATGAGGTCCAGCGCGTTCCGGTCGTCGGTCGCGAACCCGCAGAAGCGGGAGTTGAAGTGGGTCACCGCCGGCAGGAGGTTCAGGAGGTTCTTCGCGGCCGAGCCCTCGCGCAGGAGCATGAAGAGCCCGGCGGAGAGCTTCTCGGAGAGCTCCCCCGCCTCGGTGGACTCGTGGTCGGTCGCTATCCCCGACGCGGCGTAGGCGTTCAGGCTCCTGCCCATGAGCCCCGGCGCGTGCCCGTCCGGGGGGGCCGGGCGGCCGCGCCCCAGCCCGAGCTTCGCCATCACCTCCGGGTCGCGGGAAAGCACTCCCGGGTAGTTCATCATCTCCCCGAGGCCCAGGACCCTGGGATGGTTCATGAACGGCTCGAGCGCCGCGGCGGGAAGCTCGGCCCCGCCCTTCTCTATCGGGCTCGCCGGCACGCAGGAGGGCATCATGAAGTACACGTCGGTCGGCAGCTCCTCGGTGCACTTCAGGAAGTACACGAGCCCCGAGGCCCCGGCGACGTTCGCTATCTCGTGGGGGTCGCAGACCACGGTGGTGGTGCCGGCTGCGTTCACCATGCGGGAGAACTCGCCCGGCGAGCACAGGGAGCTCTCCATGTGCACGTGGCAGTCTATGAACCCGGGCAGGAGGTACTGGTCGCGGCCGTCCACCTCGACCCCGCCCTCGTAGGACCCTATGCCCGCGACGTAGCCGTCCTTCACGGCCAGGTCCTCAGCCCGGAAGCCCCCCTGGAACGAGTCGTAAACTCTGGCGCCCTTCACCACCAGATCCGGTTCGGTCTCCCCGAGCGCGGTCCTGATGAGGCTTTCTACGGGAATGGAGCTCACGGGTTATAACCCCTCGGGACGGGAAAGGCGGAGCCTAGCCGACGGTAAGCGGTCTGGGGGGCGGACAGGCGGGAAAGCCGGAACGGAGGCATGCCGCGTTCGCACCGAGGCGGGGGGAGGCGGGCACGGGATGCGGCGCCCCGCGCCGGCGGCCCCCTCCTGCCGGGGGCCAGCACGGGCTGCGCCGGGCGCTCGCCCGTGCTCCATTATAGCAGAATATGTCCGGGAAAGGCCCTGCAAAATCGGCGGCGGAGCCGTCCCGCCCGCCTGGCGATCCCCCCGGGCGCGGGAGGGACGTCCGGCCAGGACCCGGGGGAACCGGCACGGGCGGCGCCCGATCCGGAGGCCCGGAACCGCGCGGCCGGCCGCCTCGGCGAGGCGCCCCCCGCAGGGGGCGGTCCCCGCCCGGCTTCCTTCCGGCGGGGCCGCCGGGCAAGCCGGCCGGGCTAGTCGTCGTCGGTCTTCAGGACCGCTATGAAGGCGCTCTGGGGGACCTCGATCTGGCCGACCATCTTCATGCGCTTCTTGCCCTTCTTCTGCTTCTCCAGGAGCTTCCTCTTCCGGGAGATGTCGCCCCCGTAGCACTTGGCGGTCACGTCCTTGCGGAACGCGGACAGGGTCGAGCGGGCTATGATCTCGCCCCCTATCGCGCCCTGGATGGCGATCTTGAAGAGCTGGCGGGGGAGCTCGTCCTTCAGCCTGTCGCAGACGCTGACCGCGCGCGTGCGCGCGCGGTCCTTGTGGACTATGACCGAAAGGGCGTCCAGGCGCTCGCCGTTCAGGAGGAAGTCCAGGCGGGCGAGCCGGCCGGGACGGAAGTCCAGGATCTCGTAGTCGAAGCTCCCGTAGCCCTGGGTGATGGTCTTTAGCCTGTCGTAGAAGTCGTAGACTATCTCCGCGAGGGGGATCTCGAAGACCAGCTCGGCGCGCCCCTCGGAGGGGTACGAGAGGTTGGTGCTGGTCCCCCGGCGGTCCAGCGCGAGCTTCATGATGGCCCCTATGTAGCGTTCGGGGGCCAATATCGAGGCGCGGATGTAGGGCTCCAGGGCGGCCTCGATGTTGTTGGGGTCGGGGTACTCCTGGGGGTTGTCAATGGTGAGCTCGGTACCGTCCTTGAGCCTGAACATGTAGCGCACGGAGGGGGACGTCATGATGATGGACTGGTTGAACTCCCGCTCCAGGCGCTCCTGGACGATCTCGAGGTGCAGGAGCCCCAGGAAGCCGCAGCGGAACCCCAGCCCCAGGGCGAGCGAGCTGTCCTTCTGGCAGGAGAGCGCCGCGTCGTTCAGGCGGTACTTCTCCAGCGCGTCGGCGAGCGACTCGTAGTCCGCGGTGTCCACCGGGTATATGGACGAGAACACGACGGGCTTCACGGTCTTGAAGCCGGGAAGCGGGGCGGGCGCCCTGTCCCTCGCGCGCGTCACGGTGTCCCCTATGGCCACCCCGGACACGTCCTTGATGCCGGCTATCACGTAGCCCACCATGCCGGCCGAGAGCTCCTCCGTCTCCTCCCGCCCCAGCCTGAAGAGGCCCACCTCCTCCACGCGGTACTCCGTGCCCCTGGCCATCATGAGGATCTGGTCGCCCGGGGCCACCCTGCCCTCGAAGACCCGCACCGCCGCCACGGCCCCCCGGAAGGGGTCGTAGAAGGCATCGAAGATGAGCGCGGTGAGCGGCCCGTCCGGCGATCCTGCCGGAGGCGGGATCCTCTCGACCACGGACCTGAAGACGTCCCCTATGCCCTCGCCCCTCTTGGCCGAGGCGAGAACCGCCGAGTCCCCGTCGAGGCCCAGATCCCTCGTGATCTGCTCCCTGGCACCCTCTATGTCCGCGCTGGGCAGATCTATCTTGTTGACGACCGGTATGATCACCAGATCGTGCTCCATCGCGGCGTAGAGGTTCGCGAGCGTCTGGGCCTCCACGCCCTGGGCGGCGTCCACCAGGAGGAGCACCCCCTCGCAGGCGGCGAGCGCCCTGGACACCTCGTAGGAGAAGTCCACGTGCCCGGGGGTGTCGATGAGGTTCAGCCTCCACTCGGAGTCCCCGGACTTCCACTCCAGGGTCACGGCGGAGCTCTTGATGGTGATGCCCCTCTCCCGCTCCAGATCCATGCTGTCCAGGATCTGGTCCTGGAAGTTCCGGTCCCCCGCCAGCCCCGACTCCTGTATGAGCCGGTCTGCCAGCGTGGACTTGCCGTGGTCTATGTGGGCCACAATCGAGAAGTTGCGGATGTGCTGGAGCGTCAAGAGTGGAAGCTCTCCGTATGCGCTGGGCAGGTGCCGCGGGCTCTGGGCCCGTCGGGGTACGCGTCCGGGGTCCCGGGACGGGACCGGACGGGGCGGGCGCGGGCGCCGGGGAAGGGCCGGGACGCGCGGGTGCCCGCAGGGCTAGGGGCCGCCTCCGGCTCCGGGCCTGCGCGGCAGGAAGTTCGCCACGCCCATGAGGACGAGGCCGGCGAGGTAGACCAGGCAGATCATGATGAGCCACTGGGGCATGTTCATGCCCCAGAATTCCCACTGGCTCTCCACGCCGCACACGCCTCCGGGGGAGAAGTGCCCCGGCAGCCACCTGTCCAGGGGAAGGCCGAGGGGGAAGCTCACCCGCCCGGAACTGCAGGGGGCCATGAAGTCAGGGTTCATGGCCGCATGGACGTTTATGCCCTCGAGCACGAAGCACCACCTGAGGCCCATGGCGGCGCCGGCAATCGAGACCGCGAGCCCGGGGAGCTTGAAGAGCGGCGACGAGGGGCGGATCGAGCCTATCATGCCTCCCAGGAACACCGTCGCCATGGCGAAGCGTATGAGCACGCAGTACTCGCAGGGGGAGAGCCGCAGGTGCCTCTGGAAGTAGAGGAGCGAGAAGAGCTCCAGCGCCAGCGCGGAGAGGCCCCCGCACAGCCAGAGCGCGCGGCGGTCCTGCCAGCGCTTCAGGGTGCCCCAGAAGTCGTCGAAGAGGGCGTCCGGAAGGCCGAGGAGCCTCGACGCGAGCCCGCCCGCGTCCCCCGTCCGGCCGGGGGGCGGCATCCGCGCGTCCTTCACGTCAGCCTGCCGGCCCGCCCAGGCGGGCCCTCTCCCCGGACAGGAGCTTCCGGGCGGCGCCCAGGAAACGGTCGGGCGTCCCGGTCATGTAGACCGCGTAGCGGCCGTTGATCCCCAGGGCCGGGACGGATTCCATCTTCAGGTTGTTCTCGTAGGCGAGCGCCCTCCTGAGCCCCTCCTCGGCCTCGGGGGAGTTCCAGGCCCCGGCGAACTCCTCGCGCGACATGCCGTTGCGGACGGCCCATTCGGCCGCCTGCCCGAAGTCGGCGAGCCGCGCCTCGCCGTGGCCGGCGCCGGCGCCGCCCCACACGGCCGCGAACATGCCGGCGGGGAGCGCGGTCTCCCTCCCGAGGGTCTCCAGGGCGAAATAGAGCCGGGCATGGTTCATCCAGAGCTCGTCGTCCTCGAACATGCCGGGGACGCGCACCGTCCTCACGTCCGGGGGAAGCGAGGCGATGAAGTCCGCCACCTCCCCGTCCACCGCCTGGCAGGTCCCGCAGCCGTACCAGAACATGTACACCAGCTCCAGCGGCCTGTCCGGGGTCTCGGGGGTGAGGGTAATGGGGTTCGCGACGGCCGCGTAGTCCGCGTCCCCCGCCGTCTCCGGAAGTTCGGGGCCGGCCGCGGGGGAAGGCGGGGAGGCGCTCTCCGGGGACGT
>JAISEQ010000149.1 GCA_031264045.1 Deltaproteobacteria bacterium | reverse complement strand
GGACACTCGCAGGACCGTGACGTGAACGCCGCGCTGAACATCCGTGCCGAGGGACTCCGTTTGCCGGGGATCGCTCGCGAAAAGAACCGCAGGACGTGCGGGGGTTAGCCCGGACGCTGATCTGGCGGGCCTGAGACGGCATACGGGAAGCCCCTGGGCTTTAGCCCGGGGTATGTCACGCCAGCTCCGCCTATAAGATGCGAAGGCAGACTAACTTACTGAGCCATGGCCTCCTCCCCGTCCGGCACCCCTGCGCCCTGAAGGTCCAGGGACCTCCGGAACCTCCTC
This sequence comes from Deltaproteobacteria bacterium, assembly GCA_031264045.1. Classification (GTDB taxonomy): domain Bacteria; phylum Desulfobacterota; class Desulfarculia; order Adiutricales; family Adiutricaceae; genus JAIRZX01. The sequence continues at coordinate 3,471 of JAISEQ010000149.1, read as the reverse complement.
GGCTTCTCCCCTTTCCGGTGCCAGTCGCCCACTCGGGGCGTATCCTGGCCTGACGCTCATCAGCGGATGCTTGTCCTCGCCGCCTTGACCGGCACCTCACTTGTGACGGAATCCAGAAGGATCGGAGCTTATCCCTTCCAGGACAGGACTTGCTCACCTGTCCTACCCGAGGACAACCGCCGGGGTCTCATTGCCGCAGGGGACCTCCGCCCCGGCAACGTAACAATCGGCGCGGAAGCCTGGAGACATTGACCGGACACCCCCGCAGCACCCTTCCGTGCCCCTCGCGCGTCCTCCTCCCCTTAAGCGGAGGAGACCGACAAATCACTTCAGCCCCTCCCCCTGCGGGGCCGGACCTTCCCTCCGGCTTCCGTCTCACCTGAACCCCGTGAAGGGGCGAAGCTGTCCTTCCCCTGGCCCTGTAAGACTTGCCGACCGCACCGGTCGATGCCGGCCAACCTAACGACCCGCAAGGCCCGAACGCCCCTGCCATGGCTTCCGCCAGGCATCCAGGATGCGGGAAGCAGAGGCGCACCCGGAATGCCCCGAATCCCAGCCGCAAACCCAGCTATCCCTCTAGTCAGTCACAGAATCTGCCCGGGGCATCGGCGCGCACCAGGAGCCAGGCCGGGATCTCGCCGCGCCGAACCGGAGCCGGGCCGTGTAACTCATCATGTCGAGCTGGAGGCGGTCAGAGGATCCCGCCGTGCCGAGCCGGAACCGGGCCGGGGAGCTCGCCCTGCCGAACCAGAACCGGGCCGGGGAGCTCGCCGTGTCGAGCCGGAACCGGGCTGGGGAGCTCGCCTTGGCGAATCGGAGCCGGACAGTGGGTCTCGCCCTGGCAAGCCGGAGGCAGTACGGGGATCTCGCCCTGCTGAGCCGAGGTGGGGGTGACGATGGTCTTGCCTTAACGAAACTGAGCCGGACCAAGGGGTCTCGCCCTGGCGAGCCGGAAGCGGGTCTGCGAACTCACTCGTCCAGCTGTCATCCCGACTTCGGACCTCCGGGAACTGGGGCGAACTCTTCCTTATTGCGGATGCATCGCGAATGAGCGTGCCGGCTACGGACAGGCAAGGCCGGGAAACCGGAACATCGGGCAGGGCGGGCAGAAAGCACCCGGGCACCGCGTAATGTCTTCCCGTATACCGCAGCCCGTCAGCAGGGCATACCCTGCGGGTAACGGCGGGGCAGACCTGCTGAAACCGGCTTCCGGCAAGGGTTTCAGGCGTATCAGGATTCAATGTTTTCAAGCTGGCACGGTGCTTGCTTTAAGTCTCCCCGTGAACCCCGCGAAGGGCGTTCCGAAAACAAACGACACGCTGTGCACCATGAAGGGTGCCGCAAGCTACGGAGGAATAAAGATGAGCAGCTTCACGAAGGGCTCAGGCCCGATGATGGCGGTGGCGGTACTGGCGGCGGCGGCCCTGGCTTTCGGGCTCGGCTCTTCACAGGCTTCGGCGGACCAGCACCGCTCCGGCAGGCACGATGGGCAGGTCACCATGGACTATTCCGGGCATTCTGGCAAGGGAGCCAAGCATGCCGGGTACAAGCAGAACAACGGCCACAAGAAGCCCGGATACGGGAACGGCCACGGAAACGGCAAGGGCAAGAAGCATTCCGGCTACGGAAACGACAGGGGCCACAAGAAGCCCGGCTACGGCAAGAGCAGCGGCAAGGGCCACAAGAAGCCCGGCTACGGACACCAGAAGCCCGGCCACGGCAAGAAGGACCCGAGAAGGCACCGCAGGTAACCCTCTCCCGACTAGCAGATACGCGGGGCCCGCCTTTCCTCCCATGAAGGGGAAAGGCGGGCCTCGCCCGTCTGGGGGAACTCCGACATCTCCTTGCCGGGTGAACTCCCGGCATCGCCCGTCCGGGGGGAACTCGTAGAGATTCCAGCTCTATCCGGGACCTGAGCTTCCGGGACACGGGCAGCTATCCGGACGGACCATCGGTACGGCCTGTCCTGCTGGGAACGCGTGTTCCGGCGTCCGTAAACATGTCCTTCCAACGCGTGGACGTCTTCCAGGAGGATGAAAACGCACCGATTTCTGCCGAGCGTCCACTCACTCGGATAAGGTTCGGCCAGCACAGAGCATTGGGAAACCTTTCAGGGCGGTAACCGTCAGCGTATCCTCGGCCTCGAATATTACGCAACCAACGCAGAGCTGGATTATCCACTCTTGAAAAATCTCTGTTGTGGCATGTCCTGAATTTTTAAATTATAGTTTGAATTATAAATTCAAACGTGCTTGCTAATAAAAATATTTGAGAATTTTCATTACAATTTGGAAAACTATCGTTACATTATTTATTGACTGTCAGATAAAATTTAGTCAATTTGTGAATAGCCATACAAATAAATGATAAAATTTAATTCATTTATTTTGATTCTGGATTTTAAAATCATGAACAATCATTGGAATCATAACCAAGCCCGGGAAATCTGACAGTTCCCACCAGACCGGCTCACGGACCCGTCCTCCTGAAAGAGTCGCAAGGATTCCGGAAGCATCCGGACATCCTCTAGCCATGTCCGTTCAAACCTGCCCCCCGCAACACAGCGGTCGCCGCCTCATGCAACAGTCATAAAGGCATCGGGGCCTCCGCTGTTCCTCCGGGACAACCCTGCGCCTCCATCCATTACCGCCTCCCCATCGTAAGTCATCAAGTCAAGCCGCCGCATGGATACACTGGTCTTCAGCGAAGGACCGACCGCCGTTCGTGGACAGCGCTTTCGGGCATATGAAGACATGCGCGGTCCGTGTCCCCGCCATTTTTTTAACTGCAGACAAATATTTGACGATCGGACATAGGAACCCAACGGTAAGCCAACCTTCACGGCCGTTCGGTCAGCCCTGCTTCAAAACCCTTGGCACCGGCTATTCGGAACACGCACGGTTTACCGAGACCGACAGCGGTACGTCCAATGCCCGGGAAACCTCATCAGGAGGAAGCGTGGAAAAAGGGGCGGACGGCTACGGGCGGGGAGCATGAGCAGATCAGAGCCGCCGCAACAGGAAGACTGGCAGATAACCGAACCCAAGCTGTTACTTGGGACGGGGTTCAGTCGTCCCGGCACCCCGGTCCGGAAGCCCCGACTCTTCGCGACCGACCCTGGGCTGGGCGAGATGTCGGCCCGCCCAGTTACCTTGGACCCTGCAGTCTCACGATATCCTCCCGCATGACCATGACTGTGTCCTCCAATTTTCCCAGCCTGGTTTCAACCCTGTCTATCCATTGTCCTAAATTAGTGAACTTGTCATTCATGCCGATTTGCAAATCAGATATCCTGGCATTCATGCCTGTGTGACATACCCCGGGCTAAAGCCCAGGGGCTTCCCGTACAAGGCGTCTCAGGCCCGCCAGATCAACGTCCGGGCTAACCCCGCGTGTCCCGCGGTTCTTATCGATGAGCAGGCCGAGTATGCGCAGGCCCTCGGCACGTATGTTCCGCGCGGCGTTCAGGTC
>JAISEQ010000116.1 GCA_031264045.1 Deltaproteobacteria bacterium | reverse complement strand
CCGGCTGGCGCCCGTGCTGAACTGGGGGAAGGGGCCGGGGGCGATGCCCGCCCGGGGGATCCCGGACCCGCCGGTCGGGCGGCCCGGGAATGGAAAGCCCCGCGCAGGATGCCCAAGCCCCCCCCCGCCCCGAAAGCCGGGAGGAAGAGGGGGACCCCGCCGGGCGGTCCGGCGGCCCCTCCGGGACTCCGGACGCTCCCCCAGTCCCGGCCGGGAAGGCCTTCCGCGGGAAGTCCGGGGCCCCGCCGCGTCCCGGCGGGGAGGCCGACCCCTCGGAGCGGGAAGCCGCCCCCGGGGAGAAGCCGGACTCCCGAAGCCGCGGCGTCTCCTCCCCCGAAGACGGGACGGGCACGGCAGCCCCCGCCTCCCCAGCCGTTCCGAACGGGGCGGTCCGCAGGGAAACTCGCCCCGATGCCCCAGCCGGCGCGCCGGACTCCGGGACAGGGAGGCCGCCGCTCTCCTGGGAAGGCCCCGGACCGGCAGAGGGTCCCCCGGAACCCTCCCCCGACCTCCCACGGGAGAGGAAGCTTCCCCCCGCCGCGACTGCCGGAGCGGCCTCCGCCGCAGGGCGCGACGCCGGTTCCCCCGGAGAAGCCGGGAAAGAGGCCCATCCCCCCGCTTCCGGCACGGACATGGAAAATGATTCCCCGCCCGCCGCCGCCGGGGACGGGGAAACGGCGGCTCGCACCGGCCCTTATCCGGACGGGGAAGACGCGATCCTTCCCGGCACCGGCGCGGACGGGGAAGTTGCGGCCATCTCCCGCCCTGCCCCGGACAGGGCAGAACCGGCCCCGACCGCCCACGGTACGTACAGGGCCCCCCCCTCCCGTCCGGACGGCTCGGCATCTTCCGCCGGACCGGGCGGAACCGGCGGCCATCACGCCCATACGACGCCGCCCCCGGCCTCCGGGGACGCTATACATATGCCTGCGCCCTCCAAGGACGGCGCCGGCAGGGAGCCGCCGGAAGCGGGGGTAGCACCCGCCGGGACCGGAGGATCCGGACGGGGAACCCGCCCCCAGACGGCAGGGGGCCCGTCCTCAAAAAGACCTGCAAGGCCAGAACCGCCCGAGCCCGGCCCGATCGAGGGCTTCCAGCCTCCGGAAGTGGACGGGGACGGACTGGTGACGGTCGAGCTGTTCGGGCAGAAGTACCACATTCGCACCGACAAGCCCGAGATGGTCTTCAGGCTGGCCTACCGGGTGCAGTCGTTCCTGAAGGACATCGTGGGCCGCGACCCCAGGGTGGCCGACGGGATAGGCACGGACGCCCTTGTCCAGGCCGCCTTCCGCCTGGCCATGAAACTCAACAACTCCGAGAGGGAGTCCGGCGCCCTCAAGGCCCACATAGACGCGCTCGAAAAAAGGATGAAGCGCCTCCTGGACATGGTGGACGTGAACCCGTAGGGCCGGGTCCGGGACGCCGGCTCCGGCCGGGGCCCCCGCGGCCCCGCCGCGCCTCCCCTCCGGTCCCTTCACTCCGGACTGCGGGCCCGACCGCGCCCCCCGGGCTTCCGTACCCTTCCCCGCTGCCGCGCGGGCGGACATACGCCCGCCACACCCGACCCGACAGACCCCCCGGTGCCCCATGGACGCTATGGAAATCACGTGCGCGCGAAATGACGGGCGCCCGGCCGACCAGGCCGGACGGGAGGTCTTAGAGCATATTCCCGAGCGGAGCCCCAAGACCCATGACCCTAAACTATCCCGAGGCGGCGCTTCTGGCCGCCCTTGCCGCCGCCGCGGGCTTCCTCGCGGGCTTCCTGTGGCGCAGGAGGTTCTTTGAGGGCAGGATCGCGGACATAGAGTCCTATGCCCAGCGCATGATATCGGACGCCGAGAAGGACGTCGTGTCGATAAAGAAGGAGGCCCTCCTCCAGGGCCAGGATCTGATCTTCCAGATGAAGAGCGAGGCGGAGCGCGAGGCCTCCGAAAGGCGCACGGAACTCAAGCGCCAGGAGGACCGCCTGCTCCAGAAGGAGGAGACCTTCGAGAGGAGGACCGAGCTCGTGGCCCGGCGGGAGGCCGACGTCTCCAGATCGGAGGCCGATCTCGTGCGCCGGGAGAAGGAACTTCTCGCCAAGAACGAGGAGACCTCGACGCTCCACTCCGAGGCCGAGAGGCGCCTCGAGAGGGCGGCGAGGCTCACCGCCCAGGAGGCGCGGGAGGAGCTGGTGCGCTCCATGGAGGAGGAGGCCCGCCACGAGGGCGGCCTTCTTGTCCGCCGCGCGGAGGCGGAGGCCAGGGAGTCGGCCGACAAGAAGGCCAAGGAGATACTGGCGCTGGCGGTGAAGCGCTATGCCGGCGACTACGTGGCCGAGCACACCATCTCGGTAGTGACGCTTCCGAACGAGGACATGAAGGGCCGCATCATAGGCCGCGAGGGCCGCAACATCCGGGCCATCGAGGCGGCCACGGGGGTGGATCTCATAGTGGACGACACCCCGGAGGCGGTGATCCTCTCCAGCTTCTCCCCCTACCGCCGCGAGATAGCCAGGCTGTCCCTGGAAAAGCTCATCGCGGACGGTCGCATCCACCCCACCCGCATAGAGGAGGTGGTGGCCAAGGTGACCGAGGAGATGGAGTCGAGCCTGAAGGAGATAGGCAAGGAGGCGGCCTTCGACGTCGGCGTGCACGGCATTCACCACGAGCTCGTTCGCCATCTGGGAAGGCTCAGATACCGGACGAGCTATGCCCAGAACGTGCTGCAGCACTCCGTCGAGGTGGCCTTCCTGTGCGGGATGATGGCCGCCGAGCTGGGGCAGAACGTGAAGCAGGCCAGACGGGCCGGGCTCCTGCACGACATAGGCAAGGCCGTGGACCACGAGGTGGAGGGACCGCACGGCCTCATCGGGGCGGAGCTCGCCCGCCGCTACGGGGAGACCCCGCAGGTGGTGCATGCCATAATGGCGCACCACGAGGACGTGCCTCCGGACTCCATCCTGGACGTCCTGGTCCAGGCCGCCGACACCCTGTCCGGCGCCAGGCCCGGCGCCCGCCGCGAGATGCTGGAGACCTACGTGAAGCGCCTGGACGATCTGGAGCGCATAGCCGGCTCCTTCTCCGGCATCGCCAAGACATACGCCATCCAGGCCGGCAGGGAGGTCCGCATCATAGTGAACTCCGAGCTGGTCAGCGACGACATGGCGACGGTGCTCGCGAACGACATCTGCCGCAGGGTGGAAAAGGAGATGGCCTACCCCGGACAGATAAAGGTCACCGTCATACGGGAGACCAGGGCAGTGAGCTTCGCGAAGTGACGCCCCGCGCCGCGACAGGGGCTCCCCGCGCCCCCCTGGCGGCCTCCCGCTCCGCCGCCGCAGTCGGGCGGGCCTGCCCCGCGGCAGTCCCTGCCGCGGGGCAGGCCCGGACCCCGGAGGACCCGTCCGGATTCCCCCTCGCTTCGGGAGCGCATCGTACCCTACATGGGCACGGAATTTGCTTAGATTCCCTCGCCCGCGAGGGAAGAAGCGCCGCGGGGGAAGAAGCGCCGCGGGGGCAAAAAAGACGCATGTTCCCGCGAGCCCTGCCGAAAAGAAACAGGGGGTGCCCGGGCGGCCCGGAGGGCCGGGGCCGGACGGAATCCGTCGGCACCCGCAGGAATCCCCCGCGCCCCGCTCGGAGCCCCCCAAGCCGTCGGCACCATTGGCCTTAAAGGCACAAGTCCTCCCCGCCGCCCCGTCCGGGCCGGACGGGGGCCGGGGACGGGGAGCCGGCCCGAAGTTCCGGGACGGTGACTGCCCGGCTCGGGCGGATCGCGCGCTCCGGGGCACGAAGACTGCCCGAAGCGGGAGGGCGCCCGGGCGGCGGGCCTGCCGGAGGCGGCGGGCGCGCGGGACACCAGTACGGCGCTCGGGAGCGGATCCGCTCCCGTTCCGGGCCCGGGCCCGGACCGGGGGGCTGGCACAGGGGCCCCGCCGGGGGCAGGAGGGAAGGCGACAGCAAATATGACAGGAGCCGTCAGCCGGTCATCCGGCCGTCCCGCCGGGACAGGAGGATACCACCGATGATCATCCGATTCTGGGGCGTGAGGGGCTCGCTGCCCAGCCCCTCAGGATTCTCCGAGCTCAAGGAGAAGATAGTCCAGGCGGTGGAGCTGGCCCTGAAGGCGAAGCCCCTGCCCGAGGACGCCGAGAGGTTCGTGGAGACCCTTCCTGACCGAATCACCGGCTTCGTCGGGGGCAACACCCCCTGCCTGGAGATAAGCTGCCAGGAGCGGATCCTCATCTTCGACGCGGGCTCCGGCATAAGGAAGCTGGGGGAGCACCTGACCCCCCGCCCCGAGCTGGACATCGAGGAGGAGCTCCGCGGCAGGGCGAAGGCCGGCCTCCCGGGCGCCGCGGGGAAGGCCGCCTCGCCCAAGCGGCATCTGGATCTGCTCCTGACCCACACCCACTGGGACCACATCCAGGGGTTCCCGTTCTTCGCGCCGGTGTACGACAAGGACACCTCCATAACAATCCATGCCGTGAACTCCCGCGCGGCGGAGGACGGGCTCCGCGCCCAGCAGTCCACCCCGCTCCTCTTCCCCATCCACTTCGACGAGCTCCCGGCGGACATAAGGTTCAGGGCGCTCACCGAGGAGGGGCTGAGGCTCGGGCCCTTCGCGGTGGACTTCATGCGGCTCCCGCACCCCGGGGGCTCCACGGCGTACAGGGTCAGGGCCTTCGGGCGGACGGTGGTCTTCGCCACCGACTACGAGCTCCTGGGCGACTCCCCCGAGGTGAACCGCGCCCGGGAGGATCTGCGGGCCTTCGTGCAGGGCGCGGACGTGTTCATCTCCGACACCCAGTACTCCTACCTGGAGAGCCACTCCAAGGAGGGCTGGGGGCACTCGAACGCCCTGAACGTCGTGGAGATGGCCCATGCCAGCGGCGTGAAGAGGCTCTACCTGTTCCACCACGACCCCAGCAACAGCGACCGCAAGCTCTACGACATGCTGGAGAAGGCCTCCAACTACTCGGAGCTCCTCTTCCCCGGCTCCGGCCTCGCCATCTGCCTGGCCACCGAGGGCACGGCGATCGAGTTCCCCGAGACGCCCGGCGGCGCCCCCTCCCACCGCCCCCACAACGCGGGATCCCGCCGCCGCAGGGAGTGAGCCCCGGAAAAGGGCCGCACGGCACCGTGCGCGGCCGACCCTGGCGCGGCTCCCCCCTCCCCCCCGAACACGGCAGGGGCGGAGCGCGGCCCGGTCCGGGATACCCCCGCACCGTCCGTCCGCAGGCGCCTGGCGGCACCCGCCCCGCACGGGGCCGCCCGGAGTGCCCGGCAAGTCCGCCCGGCAACGGTCCTAACGGCAACGCCCGCACTGCGCCGCCCGCAGGAGGCGTCCGCCGCCTCCGCCGACTTCCGGAAGGCTTCCGCGGGGCAAGCGAATTCACCGGCGTCCGCCTGGGACGACCCCCGATCCACCGGGGACGCCGCGGCCGGGGGACGCGCTCTCCCCGCCGCGAGCTCCCCCGTGGCGTTCGCCGACACCCGCCCTCCGGGACCGGATAGCAGTCCCCCCGGCCCTCTCGGGACCGGGGCCGTTCCGGCCGCGCCCGCGTCAGTTCCGGAGCCCGTTCGGCCGGGCCCGCTCTGCCCGGCAGGAAGGGCTTGCCGCGGAGCCCGGCAGCCCTGCCGAACCGGCCCGGAAGACTCCCGAAACGGGCCGCGCGGGAGTCCCCGGCGGCAAGCCAAGCCGGGGACGCTCCGGACCGGAGACCCGCTCAGCCGGGGCGGGGATTTCGGCCGGCATGTCCCCCCCAGCGGGCATTTGCTCGAAGCGCCCTAAAAAGTATCTGTCGGCATCGATTAGTATCTGTCGGCATCGATTAGTATCTGTCGGCATCGA
>JAISEQ010000096.1 GCA_031264045.1 Deltaproteobacteria bacterium | reverse complement strand
ATCAACTTCTGTATCAACATCAACTTCTGTATCAACATCAACTTCTGTATCAACATCAACTTCTGTATCAACATCAACTTCTGTATCAACATCAACTTCTGTATCAACATCAACTTCTTTGGCGAAACGCCTTCACCGCATCGGGGACCCTCGGCACCACTTGATCCCGAAGCCCTTCTGTTCTTCGATTCTTCCGGAACCGGACGTTTCCGGGATTCGCTCCATCCAGACGCCGGCCCTTCCGGGTTCGGACGCTTCCGGGACCGGATCCCCCCTGCCCGTTCAGGCTCGGCAATCCCTTCGAAGGCCTCCGGGCATGAAACCTTAGCCCTGCCCCCTCCCGTCGGATGGGGAGCGACCGTGAGCCTGCCCGCAACCGGGCAAAAAGAAACCGCCTTCCGGAACCCCTGCCCATAAAACGGGGTGCCGGAGGGCGGCTTTCTCCTTGTGAACTCTCATCGTGAGGGCGGCGGAAGACCGCGCCCCGGAATATCGGAAGTACTGACTTCGGCCCGCTGCCCGGCAGCGTCTAGACAGAGGCCTCCTCGGCGGGACGCACTATCTTGGAGAGGTCCCTGTGGGGCGGCTTGCGGACCAGGTTCTGCCTGATGCAGGAGGTGCAGGCCCGGATCTTCCTGACCGTTCCGTTCTTGTCAACGTGACGGACCGACTGGAGGTTGGGCAGGAAGAGCCTGTTAGTCTTGTTGTTGGCGTGGGACACGTTGTGCCCGTTCTGTGCGGACTTGCCGCAGATGTCGCATACTCGGGACATGGCTGGTCTGAAGCTCCTTTGGAAACCGGCACCGCTAGCCGGAAGCACGTAATCTAACACAGACAGTCCGGCATTTGCAAACTCTTTTTTGTCTCCGGAGGCATCTGCTTTTATTGAATCAATATATGGTCAAATTGAGAGATTAAGGTCAGCACGGCCGTTGCGGCATTACCGGCAAAATCTTGATAGCCATCAGATTTTATCTAATAAAATCAAGGATTTAACCTTAAAAGCACCCGTTTAGCCTCTGCGGGGTCAAAACAGTAGCCGCCTCGGTTTGGAGAAGGGGCGGCGGGCGGGACTGCCCTCACCTGCGCCCGGACGTTCCCGAGTCCGCCCCGGCGGCCTCCCTCTTCTCGAGGAACAGTATGGCCTCCTCGGTGACCAGGTTGTCCTGCGGGCCCACCTCCCTGATGCTGCCTTCGCACAGTCCCCAGGCGGCCACGATCTTCAGGTCGCTCGCCTCGCAGACGTCCAGCATGTCGTCCAGGGTGAAGAGGTGGATGTTCGGGGTGTCGTGCCAGCCGTAGGGCAGATCCGGCGTGACCGGCATCCGGCCCCTGGCCGCCAGATCGAGCCTGACCCGCCAGTGCCCGAAGTTCGGGAAGGAAACGATGCCCCTGCGGCCCACCCTCAGCATCTCGAAGATGACCTCCAGGGGCTTCTGGAGGGTCTGGAGGGTGCTCTCCAGTATCACGTAGTCGAAGCTCCCGTCGGCGAAATCCCCCAAGACGAGCGAGAGATCCACGTTCAGGACCGGGACCCCCGCCTCCATGGCCGCAATCGCGGCATCTGGATCCACCTCCACACCCTGGCCCCTGACGCCCAGCTCGTCCGTCAGCCTGGCCAGGAGCTCCCCCCTGCCGCAGCCGAGGTCCAGCACGTAGGCCCCGGGCTCCACGGCGGAGAGGATCACCCGGTCCTGCCAGCGCCCCCCGGTGGGAGCGGCCGATGCGTCCCCGCTTCCCGAACTGGATGCCGCGCCAGCGGGAGCGGCCGACGCGTCCCCGCCTCCTGAAAGGGATGCTGCCGCGCCTGCGGGAGAGGCAGCCGCGCCGTCCTCCGCTCCGTCCCCGGCCGGAAGGGCGCCCTCCGTCCAGCCCGCGCCGCCGTCCGCCCCTCCGGACGGATGCGGGCCAGCGACCGACCTCGACCCGGCGCCCGGGTACAGGCCCAGCCGCCGGTGAAGGCTTTTCAGGCGTTCGAACTCCTCCCGCACCCCGTCGTCCATCCTGAGCTGGAACTCCGCCGACGGGGCATCCCTCACCTCCTTGTCCTTCAGCATGATGGTGAAAGGGGTCCTGGCCACCAGGGAGGCGCGGCCCTTCCTTATGAGCATGCGGGCCTTCCTGCCCGAGCATGGCATGAGCGGCGTGCTGTTCTTGTCGAGGACTATCACCATAGTTCGTTCCGAATACGGCCGGTTCTGGGGACCGGCGGGATGAGCCCGCCCGGGCGGGCCTTTTGCGGTTCGGTCGGGCCGGACGCCCGGACATTTCCGGAACGCCCCGGCCGGAGGCCGGGAGCCCGGGGACGGAGGACGGGTCCTTTCGGCGGGATGCCTCGGGCCCTGAAAAAAAAGCCCCTGAGCGGGAAAGGGTAAGAAAGGCCCCGGAGGCGGGCTGGCCTGCGGACGAAAGGCCCCGAAAGGCGGACGGGCCTGCGGACGAAAGGCCCCGGAGGCGGGCAGAAAGGCCCCGGAGGCGGGCTGCCCTGCGGAAGAAAGGCCCCGGAGGCGGGCTGGCCCGCGGAAGAAAGGTCCCGGAGACGGGCGGGCCTGCGGAAGAAAGGTCCCGGAGGCGGGCGGCCCCGCGCTTCGGGGGGGGAGCCCGGGACCTGAGGACCGAGGGGCGGAACTCCCGCGACGGCCGGGCGGCGTCCGCGGCCGGACGGGCAGGCGCTTGGGGCTTCCGGAAAATCTGCCGCCCGGAAGTCCCGGCCGGCGAAGCCGTTTCGACCCGGACCGGCGCCGGATCCGTCAGGACGCCGACCTGGCTCCCCCCCCTCCGTCCGGAACACCGCGGGGAGGCCCGGGCTCCGGTTCATGCCTTGCGGCCGGTCCGGACATGGGGCCGGGGACCTCCGGTTCCCCGCCGTCCTCCGGTTTCCCGCCTCCCGTGCCTCCGGGCACGTCCGCGGAAGGCGGGCTGCCGCCGCGGCCGGAAGAACTGCCCGGAACCGCCGTCCCGGAGACCGCGCCCGCTCCGGCAGGGGAATCCGCGCCTGACGACCGTCGGGAATCGCCTTCGCCGGGCAGGCCCTTCCCACCCCCCTCCGCCGTCGGGGACGCGTCGGAGCCGCCGTCCCCCGAAGGGGCCTTCGCCGCGGCGCGGGAATCCCTGGGATGGACTTTCAGGAAGCTGCGGATGATCCTGTCCACCACCTGGGTCTCCACCAGGAAGGCGTCGTGGCCGTAGCGGGAGGGGACGTTCACGTAGCTCACGGGAAGCCTCGCCCGGCACATGGCCGAGACCATCTCGCGGCAGAGCTCGGGGGGGAAGAGCCAGTCGGAGCTGAAGGACACGACGATGGTCTTGGCCCTTATCCGGCTCACGGCCTCGATGAGATCGCCGCCCCCCCACTTGTCCCCGGCATCGTAGTAGTCGATGGCCCTGGTCATGTAGAGGTAGCTGGTGGGGTCGTAGCGGGCGACGAAGCTCGCGGCCTGGTGGTTAAGGTAGCTCTCCATCTCGAACTCTATGCCCGTGATCGTGAAGTCTGGCGAATCCTTGCCGCGGAGCCTCCTTCCGAACTTCCGGCCCATCGACTCCTCGGAGAGATACGTTATCTGGGCCATCATGCGGGCCACGGCCAGGCCCTTCAGGGGTCTCGCGCCCCCGTAGTAGTCGCCCCCGCCGAAGTCCGGGTCAGACACCACGGCGTTCCGGCCCACGGCGTTGAAGGCCATGCCCTGGGAGGTGAGCCGGTGCCCGGCCGAAAGTATCCCCAGCGCCTTCACGCGGTCGGGGAAGGCCAGGGCCAGCTCCAGGGCTATCTGCCCCCCCATGGATCCGCCTATCACGGCGGCCGCCCGCTCAATCCCCAGCCTGTCCATCACCGCGGCCTGGATCCTGGCCCAGTCGCCCACGGTCACTATCGGGAAGTCCAGGCCCCACGGCCTGCCGGTGGCGGGGTTCACCGAGCTGGGACCCGACGTCCCGTAGCAGGAGCCCAGGACGTTTATGCACAGCACGAAGAACCTGGAGGTGTCCACGGCCTTGCCGGGACCTATCATGGCGTCCCACCAGCCGGGCTTCCTCCTCCGGTACTCGCGCAGGGGACCCTGGGGATCCGCGTCCCATCCCGCGGCATGGGCGTCCCCTGTCAGCGCGTGGCAGACCACCACGGCGTTGGTGGCCCCCCGGTCGAGCTCCCCGTAGGTCTCGTACTCGACCTCGACCGGTCCTATGGCACCCCCGGCTTCCAGGGTGAGGGGGCTTTCGCCGCCGAAGAGGCTCATGACCCTGGGACGCGTCCACCCGACCGAGCCGGGGCTCTCGGGGCCCTCCCTGAGGCTCCCGTCCTCTCCGTCCACGCTCACTTCGGCACCTCCTCGCCGCCCGCGAGGAAGTCCGCCCCCGGGCCCGGGGAGGCGTAGCCCTCCGGCCCCAGGTAGGCGTTCAGGACCCTCACGACGGCCGTTCCCCCGGCGAACACGTCCACCACGTGCAGCCCCGCGTGATCCTGGTGGAAGCTCCACATGACGGGGGTTGAGAACCCGAAGAGGCTCGCCAGCACGGCCCTGCCGGTCCCCGAGTGGGAGACCAGCGCCACCTTCCCTTCGGGGGTTTCCGACGCGAGCCTGCGCAGGGCCGCCCCGATCCTGCCCACGAAGTCGCGGTCCGTCTCGCCTCCCGGGAAGGCTATCGCCTTCCCGGCGGGACTCATGACGTCCGCGGCCAGCTCGGGGTAGCGCTCCTCCACCTCGCGGAACTCGAGCCCCTCGCAGTCCCCGAAGTTCATCTCCCTCCATTCGGCGTCCGTCTCGTGCGCGACCCCCGCCCCGGAGGCGAGAAGGGCGCCGCCGTAGCGGGCCCGGTAGAGATCGCTCGATATGACCCTGTCGAAGGGCACCTGCAGAAGGGCCCTGGCGGCGGCCTCAAGCTGGGTCCTGCCGAGATCGCTCAGATCCACGTCCGTCCAGCCGTTGAAGGGATGACGGCCCTCCGTCCTGGTCTCTCCGTGCCTGAGGAGGTAGAGCCTCAGGCGGCCAAATGGCTGAGTCATGGTCGTCTCCTGGAAAGTTCGGTATGGCAGGCTACTCGCGTCCCGGACCTCCGGGACAGTTCCTCAGGATCGCTGACTGAAGGGCCCCGGGCGGAACCGGAGGAGCATCGGACGGAACGGGCAAGAGCGTCGGGGCCCCGGACCGGAGCCTCCCGGCCGCGCCCGGCGGAGGGATGGCACAGCGGGCGCCGCCGAGGAAGGCCCGGCCGGGAGGGACGGGACCCGCCGAGGAGCCCCCCGCCCCTGAGGGAGGGGCGGCGGGAAAGCGGAAGGCGGGACCGGAAACCCGGACCAGCGGCCGGAGGGCAGGCCGACCGCACCCGGTCCCGTCCTCCGGGAACCGTCCTCCGGGAAGGGGGACGGAAGCCCGCCGGCCCCTCGGGAAAACGGGACCCGGGACTAAAACTCCCCCCGACGGCTTGCCCGAGCGGGGGGAGGGTTGTCTGGCCAGGGAGAATCCGGGCGGGTCCTGTCCCCCTGCGGGGAAGGCCCGGACCGGACTGCGGCCTGAAACTCTTGATGACGCCAGCGGGCGGGGCCGGGGAGGTGGGAGGAAGGGGGCGGGAGAGTGAAGGGGAAGGCTTCGGCTCCTGCCCCCTAGGGCATCTTAAGGGCCTCGGCCACTTCCTTGGAATGGTCCTCCTGGCTGGAGTTCCAGATATTCAGGATCTCCGGGAGATCCTTCAGGAAGATGTCCACCACGTCCGGGTCGAAGTGCTTGCCCCGGCCCTCCGCGATGATGCCGGAGGCCTGGTCGGAGGTGAAGGCCGGCTTGTAGGGCCTCCTGCTCATGAGGGCGTCGAAGACGTCCGCCACCGCCACGATGCGGCCGGCGAGGGGGATCTCCCGGCCCTTCAGACCCCTCGGGTAGCCCGAGCCGTCGAACTTCTCGTGGTGGGTCAGGGCTATGACCTCGCCCAGGCGCAGGAAGCCTATGTCGGAGTTCTCCAGGATCTTGCCCCCGAAGACCGTGTGCATCCTCATGACCGTCCACTCCTCGTCGTTCAGGGGTCCGTTCTTGAGCAGTATCCGGTCGGGGATGCCTATCTTTCCTATGTCGTGCATGGGGGAGGCGTAGAGGATGCTCTCCACGGTGGCGGGGTTCAGCCCGCACATCTTGGCGAGCCTGGCCGAGATCCGCGACATGCTTATGATGTGGGCGCCCGTGTCCTCGTCCTTGAACTCGGCCGCCCGGGAGAGCCGGAAGATGGTCTCCAGGGACGCCCCGCGGAGCTTCTCGTGGGCCTTCTCCAGCTTCGCGTTGGTCTCCTGGATCTCCAGGGTCCTCCGCCGGACCTCGCTTTCGAGCTCCTGGCGGTAGTTAATCATGTGGTCGTTATATGCCTTGACCTTCAGCAGGGATCTGACCCTGGCCCGCAGCTCCATGCGGTCGACCGGCTTGGACAGGAAGTCGTCCGCCCCCACCTCCAGGGCCTTGACGCGATCGTTCACGTCCTGGAGGGCTGTCACCATGACGATCGGGATCTGGGCGAACCTCTCCTCCTTCTTGATCTCCTGGACCACCTCGAAGCCGTTCATGCCGGGCATGATGATGTCCAGCAAGATGAGATCCGGAGGGTTCTCGCGGACCTTCTCAAGACACTCCACCCCGTCGCCCGCCAGGACCACCTCGTAGCCCTGAGGCTTCAGCATAGCCTGGATGAGCTTCCTGTTCAGGATCTCGTCGTCGACCACCAGGACCTTGGGGGTCTTTTCAGGAAGGGGAGAGATCTCCAAGGCAGGGGAGCTTAAAGTTTCAGCCATAAATCCCATCGCCCGGCTCCGGAACTTCCGGGCCTAAGTTCGAATCGAGGGCCGGACGCTCCGGACACCCCTTACTCTATACCACAACGGCCCCTCTCTTGGCTAGGAAAAAGCGCCTAACGGGGCCGGTCCGGAGCTCGGCCAGAGACCGGCCGCCCGGTGCCGGAGAAGGATCCCGGGCATGGCGACGCGGGCCCCCGGCCGCCGCGCGGCCGAGGTCCGTTTCGGGATTTCGGGTAGGCCGGAGCCCCATTTTCGGGAAGGCGGGGCGCAGGCACCCCGGCGGGTTCCGGGACTCCCGGGGCGGAGTGGAGCCGTCGCGGCGGGCCGGACATGGGCCGGACCCTTTCAGTCCTGGATCCGGAGGCGGGCGAGGCCCTCCCGCGCCGGGGAAGCGGATGCCTCCCGCGTCCCCGGGCGTACCCGGACATTCAGGTCCCCGAAGGGGGCGGCGTCCCGGCGGGGGGCGGCGGCCTCAGTGGGAGAGGAAGCTCCCCGCCCCGCTCAGGAGCATCTTCAGGTCGTCGTCCGTGAACCAGAACCCCATGCCGACGAAGGGCGAGGAGCGGTGGAGGTCGCTTATGAAGTCGTCGTAGCCGGCGGAAATGTACATGAACTTCCAGAAGCGCCAGGTGGCCATGGCCCTCAGGTGCGGGTTGTGGTCGAAGTCGCCGCTGAAGGCCTCGAAGGTCAGGGTTAGATCGTCGTCGAAGGCCAGATAGTCGATGCCTATGCCGGCCCCGGACTCTATGACGCCGCCTCGGATGACGAAGTCGTAGAAGCGCTGGGCTATCTGGGCGTTGATCTTGAGCCTCGAGCGGTTCCTGGACTCCTCGGTGTAGTTGCCGTCGGCCCCGGAGAAGTCCTTGCGCTCGTAGCTCCCGAAGTAGTCGGCGGTGACCCCCAGGAGATAGTAGCGGTCGGGAGAGGTGTAGATGCGGACGCCCGCGCCGCCCTTCAGGAAGTTGAAGCGGGTCATGTAGTCCGCCCTGAAGTCCAGGGCTATCACTATCTCGTCGCCCTTCTCCAGGTACTCGTTTACCGAGTCCAGGGCCTTGTCTATCTTGTCGGCGGTGCCGGAGTCGTTCACGAGCCTCCCCAGGGTCCCCTCACCCGAGGCTATCTTTTCGGTGACCTCCCTTATGGAGGTGAGCGAGCCCCGGAGCTCGCGGACCACGGAATCGTCGTAGATGAGCTGCCCCAGGGTCCCCTTGCCGCTGGAGATCCTCTCGGTGATGCTCTCGATGTTCTGGGAGACCCGGTCCAGGTTGGCCAGCGTCTCGGAGAAGCCCGGACCGTTGTCCTTCACCAGCTGGTTCAGGTTGGCGGACATCTCGCGGACGTTGTCCATTATCTCCCTCAGCTCCTGGCCGCCCCCGTCCGCGGTGAGGGAACCGGTCAGCACCTTCAGATCGTCCGCCACCGCCGAGAGCTTCTGCATGAGGACCCCCAGATCCTCCGCCGAGGCCGTGTTGGAGATGGTCTCCCCCGCCCTCAGGGGCCCCTCGCCGCCCGTGCCGGGGGCCAGCTCGACGTACTTGTCGCCCAGGATGCCCTGGGCCTTTATCACGGCCCTGGTGTCGGTGGGGAGGGTCACCCCGTTCAGGATGTACATGGTCACGTGGGCCTGGCCGTCCTGGAGGCGGATCTCGCCCACCCGGCCGACGCTTATTCCCGCCACTTCCACGGAGACCCCGTTCTTCAGGCCCGAGACCTGGTCGAAGACCGCCTCGAGCTGGTAGTAGCCGGTGTCGTAGCTCTTGAAGCCCCCCAGGCGCAGCGCCATCCAGGCGGTGACGAGCAGGGCGGCCAGGACGAACAGTCCCACCTTTATTTCCGTTGAGGTTTTGTACATTTTGAATCTCGGAATGGGCCTCGGGCGGCGCGGCCCGGCGAAACCGGCCCGAACCCGCCCCCGGAGGCCCGCGGCCGCCGTACGGGCTGCGGGAGGCGGCAAGACCGCCCGGGGCTATGGTGGAGTGTCTCTGATCCTGACTGACGAAAAGGCCTGAACCTGTCTGCAATCCGGATGCCAACGGCGGGCGGTCCGGGAAGATCTGCGCCGGAAGGCGCCCCGGGGCGTTCGGCCGGGACGGTCCGGACCCCGCCCCCCGGACGGCGCGGGGGCTCGTCTCCCCCGGCGGCCGCCCGAAACGTTTCCGGCGGCCAAAAAACTCTGACGGCCTGGCCCGGCGTAAGCCGGGAAGCCAATCATCCGGAGCGCCCCCGTCCTCGTCCGGGCTCTTCCGGGCTCGACCTCCCCCGTCCTCCTCCGGGCTCTTCCGGGCTCGACCTCCCCCGTCCTCCTCCGGGCTCCTCCGGGCTCGACCTCCCCTGTCCTCCTCCCGGCTCCTCCCGGCCCGGGCCCTCCCGGATCCTCCTCCGGGCCGGCCAGGCCCTCCGATCCTGCCGGGAGCCGAATCCCGGAGAGGACTTTCAGCCTCCCAGGGCGGCCGCCTCCTCGCCCCCGGTTATGAAGTCCCTCACGGCCGGGATGGCGCTGTTCCGGAAGTCCTTCGGGGTGCCGGTGAGGATCATCACCCCGTCGTGGATGAGGCTCACCTGGTCGGCAACGGTCAGGACCGCCGCGATGTCGTGCGAGACCACCACGCAGGTGGCCCCGGTGCGGTCCCGGGTGTTCAGTATGAGCGAGTCCACCTGGGTGGACAGGATGGGATCGAGCCCCGTGGTGGGCTCGTCGAAGAAGACCACCCGGGGCTCCATGATGAGGGCGCGGGCGAGCGCCACCCTCTTGCGCTCGCCGCCGGAAAGCTCGGAGACCCTGGCGTCCTCCCGCCCCTCCATGCCGAGCTCGGAAAGCAGGTCCTTCACCCTGCGGGCGGTCTCGGAGGGCCTCATGGTCCCGTGGTACCAGGGAGGGAACGAGACGTTCTCGGCGACGGAAAGCGAGTCGAAGAGGGCGCCCTCCTGGAAGAGGAGGCCCATCTTCCTCCTCAGTTCGTTCAGGCCCCTCGAGCCGCCCGACGAGATTTCCCGGTCGCCGAACCAGATCTCCCCCGAGTCGGGGGAAAGAAGGCCGGTGAGGTGCTTCAGGAGCACCGACTTGCCCCCGCCGCTCCGGCCGATGACGAAGTTGACGCGTCCGGCCAGCAGGGTCACGTCCACGCCCTTCAGGACCTCGTGCTCCCCGAAGGTCTTCCGGAGGGCCTTCACCCTGATCTCGGGAGCGGCCTCGGTCAAGGTTGGAGCCTCCCCTAGAACATGATGGCGGTGAGGATGAAGTCCCCCACCAGTATGGCGACGTAGCTCACCACCACGGCGCCCGTGGTCGCCCTGCCCACGCCCTCGGCCCCGCCCCTGCAGTAGAACCCGGCGTAGCAGCCCACGCTCGTGAGAATATAGCCGAAGAAGGCGCTCTTGACCAAGCCGTCCAGGACGTCGTCCAGCTTCACGATGTCCTCGATCCTGCCCGCGAACTGGCCGGGATCCAGGCCCTTCACTATGGCGACCGCGTAGCCGCCGCACACGCCCACGGCGTCCGAGATGGCGGTGAGAAGCGGGAGCATCACGATCCCGGCCAGGATCCTGGGGCTCACCAGGTACTTGACCGGCTCGGCCGCCATCACGGTCAGGGCGTCTATCTGCTCGGTCACCTTCATGGCCGAGAGCTCGGCCGCCATGGAGCTGCCCACCCGGCCGGTCACCATGAGCGCCGTGAGCACCGGTCCGAGCTCCCTGGTCATGGCCATGGCCACGGTGGGCCCCACCATGCTCTCGGCGGAGAACAGCCTGAAGCCGTAGATTATCTGGAGGGTGAAGACCCCGCCGGTGAAGGCCCCGGTCAGGATCACGACGAAGAGGGAGTCCACCCCTACGGACTCCATCTGCTTAAGGTACCCGCGCACCCTGAAGGGCGGAAGGAAGATGGACAGGAGCGCCCGCACCGAGAGGATGGAGTAGCGGCCGAGGTGGAAAACCGAGTCCATGGCCGCCCTGCCCATGACGGCTACGGGATTTAGGAGTTTGGATGGCACGGTCGGGTCGCGAGTCTCCTTCGCTCGGTCTGTCTCCCCGCCGGGTGAAGGCCGACGGCCGGCCCCGGCGGCGCGATGCGGCCTCCCGGGCCGGAAAGCGCACCCGGCCCCGGCCCGGACAGGCTCCGGGGTACTGGGGTTTCAGCTTGGTTGAGGTCCGTGTCGGCCAGGACGGCACGGGCATGGTCCCCGGCCGCCGCAGATTCGAAATCTCATGGTATCCAAAAGGTAAGGACGTTTCAAGGCAAGTGCCGCGCCCCCTAAAGGCACGTCCGGAGGCGCCCGGTGGTAGCGGGCCCGCGCACCCGGATCCGCCTGATGCCGACCGCGCCGTCCCGGGCACGGAGTTTAAGAATCAATCGGCGCGGTTCCTGTGGAATACGGTCTTTCACGGGGCAGCACAGCGGTTTGCGGCCTCAACCCCGCGGCCTGCTATCCCCGGCGCGCCGCGCACGCCTGTCCGGTCGACCGGAGCGTTCCGGACCGCTTGGTCGAAGGGCAGGTCGCGGTCCTTTCCCGTGCCGTCCGCAGGGGCCCCGTGAAATAG
>JAISEQ010000287.1 GCA_031264045.1 Deltaproteobacteria bacterium | reverse complement strand
CCGCAGCCCTCCTCGCGGCCGCATGCCCCCTGCCCTCCTCCGCCGCCACCACGGTCGACAGGATCGTAGCCCAGGTGAACCGCAACGTCATCACGCTCTCGGAGCTCCAGGCGAGGCTGAACACCCTCTCGCCGCCCCAGAAGGCGGCGCTCTCCGGGACGGGCGACATCCAGCGCCAGGTCCTCGACATGATGATAGACGAGGAGCTCGTGAACCAGGCGGCACAGAAGATAGGCATCCAGGTGAGCGAGGCCGAGGTGAACGAGGCCGTGAAGTCCGTGATGGACCAGAACAAGATGGACAGCGTCCAGTTCGGCAAGGCCCTGGCCGGCGTGGGCACATCGCTTCCGGCCTTCCGCAACCAGGTGAAGCTCGAGATCCTGAAGAACAAGGTCGTGAGCTTCAGCATCATGAGCCGCGTGGTGGTGACCGAGGAGGAGGTGACCAGGTTCCTGAACGGCGAGGTGCCCGAGGGCGCCCAGCCGATCTTCTCATCCACCGGGGTCTCCGACTTCGACGGGGTGCGCATCATCTTCCTCCAGTCCTCGCCCTCCCAGTCCTCCAAGGTCATGGCCGCCGCCGCCCGGATCAAGGCGGAGATAGACGCGGGCCTCCCCTTCGCCGAAGCCGCGAAGAAGTACAGCCAGGGCCCCGGGGCCGACCAGGGCGGCGATCCCGGAAACCTCGTCGTCCGCGACCTCCAGCCCGAGCTCCAGGCTCTCGCCCGCACTCTGGAGCCCGGCAAGGTGAGCGCCCCCCTGAACGGCGGGGACGCTGTGCTCCTGATAACCGTCGTGACCGGCACGCCGCAGCCCGCCCCCAAGCCCTCGTCCGGCAGGAAGGGAAAGGGCGACGACGCCCAGAGCTTCACGTCCGAGCAGAGGGCGGGCGCCCGCCGCACCCTCGAGGAGAGGAAGATGCGCTCCCGCTACGACACCTGGATAGCCGATCTCCGGAACTCGGCCGTCATAAGGGTCACCCTCTAGCGCGGGGCCGTCTCCGGAGCGCCTACCCGCGAAGGCGTCCTCCCGGAACGCGCCTCCCCCCCGCCTCCCCGGCGCGGGCGTCCCCCGTGCGCCAGCGTTTCCCGCCCCGCGGGGGGGGCCGTCCCGGAAAAGCCCTCTCCCTCCCCGGAACCCGCCCGAAGGCCGCGCGGGGGCATCCCGTGACCTGCCCGCGCGGCGCGCGGTCCCCAGCCCTTGCGGGCTTCCGGGCCGCCCGCTTTTCAGCTTGACAGCCGGGGCCTCCTCCGCCAAACTCCGGCTTGTCCCCGCGCGCCCCGCCGGAGCCCGGCTCCCGCAAGATCCGCTCCCCCGCGACGGCGGTGCCGGACAGCGGGCGGGCTATTGACTTTTCCGCCCGCAGGGCCTAAAAAGTCCTCTCCGAAACCGCCCGGTGCCCCGGCCGCCTGTCCTGGCTTCCGGGGTCCCGCAGCCACTCAGGCACATCCACCGACCCCCAGGGCCCAGAAATACCGGACGGCCGGACATTGACATTCTTCAGACACCCAAGCGAACACCCCAGCCCCGATGCGGAAGACGCCCAGGGCGGCCCCAAGCCGCTGTCCTTCGCGGGATTCGGGGAGATGGGGGCCTATCTCCTGGCCGAGCGGGAGAGGCAGGAGATCTCCCGCTCCGAAATAGCCTCGCGCACCAAGATCTCCATGGACCAGCTGGCCAACCTGGAGTCCGGGACGTTCACGGGTCTGGCTCCGGTCTACGCGAGGGGCTTCCTGCGCTCCTACTCCATGGCGGTGAACATCGACCCGGCCGTCATAGTGGGCGAGTACAAGCGCCTCTCGGGGCCCACGGACAAGACCGATCCGAGAAAGCCCCTGGTCACCAAGTACGATCCGATTGATCTGGACGCGGACGACGGGGTCTCCTTCGGCACGGCCGTCATGGTTCTCCTGGCCGCGATTGCCATCCTCGCCGTCCTCACCGCCTTCAACCGCACGGTCCACAACCTCGCGGCGGAGTATCTCCCCTTCCTGGCGCACTGGCCGGAGGCCCCGGCGGCCGCCGCCCCGCCCGCCCAGCCGGCCCCCCCGCAGGACGTGGCCGCGGAGCCGGCCCCGTCCCGGACCGCATCGGCTCCCCCTCCCGTCCAGCAGGCTTCCGGACGCCCGGCGGCGCCCGCCCGCGAGACCGCGAGGCTGGCCCCCCCCCCTCCTCCCGTCCCCGATCCGGCCCCGGCGGCCGCGCGCGGGCCTGAACCGGCCGTCCCCGCGCTCCTTCCCGCCCCCGCGGCGGCCCCCGAGCCCCCCGCCCCGGGAGGCACGCTGAAGCTCAAGGCCCTGAGGGCCACCTGGGCGCAGGTGAGCGTGGACAACGGCCCGGTTATACACGTCTACTTCAGGGCCGGCGAGGAGAGGAGCTTCGACAGCAAAGGGTCCATCACCCTCGCCGCGGGGGACGGGGCCGCCGTGGAGGCAGAGTGGAACGGCGCCTCCGTCGGCCCGCTGGGTCCGGAAGGGCCCCTGGAGCTGAACTTCCCGCTCCCGCGCACCTGAGGGCCCGCGCCCCGGCCCGCCCCGCTACCCTGAACGCCAGTGCCCCCGTCCGCCCCGCGCGCCCGCAACGCCCGCGGGTTTTTCATGGGCCGGCGGGACAGGGGGCAATCCGGCGCGCCGCCGGACCCGGAGCCCCGTCCGAAAGGTCGCGGGACCGGTCTTCCCGCCTGAGTTTCGGCCCCCCGCCCGGAGGCGGGGCGCCCTGAAGATTTTGCTTCCATTTTCCCCGAATAGTTTTAACATGGTGTCTTGCGAGGCTCCCGCCGGACACGCAGGGCGGGAGATCCGCCCCCGGAGCCCCCCTGCCCGAGGTCCCCCCGGCACCGCCGGAACGGTGCTTTCCGGGCCGGGTTCCGCCCCCCGCCGTCCCCCTCCGGACGTCCCGTTTCGCTTCTCCGGTCCCGGCAGGCTCGGCCCTCCGTCCCGCGCCGCCCCCGCCTCCCCCAGCCCCGCCCCCGCCCCCGACCCCC
>JAISEQ010000516.1 GCA_031264045.1 Deltaproteobacteria bacterium | reverse complement strand
ATTGACGGAACGTCTTGAAAGGTGAAGATTTTGAAAGCCGCTTTCCAACAGGGTCGTTTTGTAGTAGAATGGAGAAAAGGATAACTTAATCCCAAGATTTATCCAGATGACAAGTCCGGTCCGCGGCAACTCATGAGGAGAAGCTGATGGAAAAACGCCTGACAGACTTCCAGATCTACCGGCTCGCCAAAAAAGGTCAGCTTCCTGAAGGATTCGACAGATGGGATGCGTCCTACAAGGGAAATACGGCCGCCCACGCCGCAGTTGAATCGGGATCCCTCCCGGATGACTTCGACCGCTGGGAAATAACCGACCGGTTTGGATGCTCGGTAGCGCATAAGGCCATGCTGAAGGGAAAGCTCCCGACCGGATTCGACCGGTGGGAAATCACCGACGGAAACGGGATAAGCGTGGCCCACAGTGCCGCCATGATAAATCATCTGCCTGCCGGATTCGACCGCTGGGACCTGTCCTCCGATTCCGGCTTGACCGTAGCGCACGTCGCCGCCGTTTTCGGAACGCTCCCTCCGGACTTCGACATGTGGTTCCTCCCGGACAGCAACGGCTTGACCGTCGCCCACTTCATAGCCTGCAACGACTATCTCCCGGACGGCTTCGAGGACTGGCACATGACCTGTCCGTCAGGCTTTACAGTAGCGCATGCCGCGGCAAAATTCGGACACCTTCCGGAAAGTTTCTCCCAGTGGGACCTTTCGGATGAAGACGGGATTTCGGTCGCCCACGTGGCCGCCGCAAACAGGCGACTGCCCGACGGATTCTCCCAATGGGAAATAAGAGATGCGGAAGGCAATACCGTAGCTCACACGGCGGCCCGCTACAGAGCGCTTCCCGGTAATTTCCGGCTCTGGGAGATGACGGACGGAAAGGGAAGAACAGTCTACCACTCCGCCGCCAGAGGAGGCTGTCTGCCCGAAGACTTCAAGAACTGGGATCTGACAGACTCCAGAGGCAGGACCGTCTGGCACGAAGCCGCCCGCGGCGGCCATCTTCCCAAGGACTTCAGCGGCTGGGACATCGCCGACAATTCCGGATGGACAGTCGCCCACTCCGCCGCCCTAAAGGGAAAACTCCCCAAGAAATTCCTGTTCTGGCATCTCGCCGACAATTCAGGCCGCACCGTTGCCCATGTCGCGGCGAAAAGGGGAAGTCTCCCGAAGAGCTTCAGCGCCTGGGGGATGAAGGACGGGCGCGGAAGAACCGTAGCCCACATCGCCGCCAGCTCCGACTACATCCCGCATGGCTTCACCGCCTGGAATCTGACGGACGACAACGGCCGCTCAGTCGCCCACCTGGCCGCGAAATACGTCACGTTCCCAAAAAACTTCAAGTACTGGGCTATGCAAGACGGAAAAGGGAATTCCGTTGCCCACGTCGCCGCCGCCCACTGCAACCTGCCCCGCGACTTCTGCAGCTGGGAAATAGCGGACGAATCAGGCTGGACCGTAGCCCACGAGGCCGCCGTCTTAGGCAAAATGCCTCCCGGCTTCGACCGATGGGAACTCGAGGACAGTCACGGCATCACCGTGCGGGATCTCTGTCCGGGCTGACATCGGCCTCCGGGAGCCTCAGGCTCCCGCCCCGGCGCCCTGCCCCGCCCGGACCCGGTTCCTCCGGGCTTTATGCGGCGGAGGAACGGGCGGCGGCCAGTCAGCAGGCATGGCACGGGATCTGACGTTCCGTCACGGAAGACTGTACGGGAAAAAGCGCCCTTCAGCCGATCCCGCGCCGGGGATTAGGGGCGTCCGGACCGGAAGCGCCCTCGAGAGACATTTCGGGGTTGACCCTTCAAAAAGGCATCGTCAGGAATCTTGCGGGGAGGCCGATTCCGGGTTCCGGAATGACTGAACATCCGGGAGTCGGCATTCATGAAGGACGTCTGTGATCCGCGCTTTTACGAACTGAAACAATTGCATTATCACAACTCACCATTTAATTTCCTAAAATTCAAATATGTTGTTAACCTCATGACGTTTTATTAAAATTTTATCAGGAAACAATTTCATCATCTTTCAGTTATATCATGTTGTTCGCTGTTCGGGAAAACGGGATTGACACGGGAATCGGCAACGGAACGGGAAGATCCTAATGCCTATCGGATAATCCTGTCACTCCCCGTCCGTCAATCGGCGGACCCGGCGCGAACCCGGCATTCGGGAGGCGCGGAGCGGAAAAACCGCCGCAATGTCCCCCGCCGGAGCAGGCCCGGACCCCGGAAGCAGGTTCCGGGCCTGCCGAAGCCCCGCGTCTCCGGCCCCAGTCCCGCCTTTCGGCGACGCCGCCCGCGGCTGGAGCGTCCATTTTACCCCCTGCCGGCGCTTCAGTGCCCGACTCGGCAGTTTCTCCCCGCCGTCGCTGAACTTCCCCCTTCCCCCTTCCCTCGTTCTCCGCCCGACTTCACGGTCAGGACTTCCGCATGAATTTTCCGGGCCGTGACGGATTTCCGCACAACGGACGGCCTTCTGAAGCCTGCCGTCATCCTCTCCTTATTCCGGCTCCCGCCTGTTCCAGATATCCGTAAATGTCCGCGGCGGCATGATTTCTGCGATTTCAAATCCGGCACGGCCCTTCCATTCCCGCGCGGGCTACAGTACAATATATGTCTAAGAAAGCGCAAGTTTACCACCAGCCGGCATCGAGCCCCTTCCGGACATGACTCCCGTCCGTCAAGCCCTCCCGCCGCCTCCGGCCTCCCCTTCCCGCGGCTCTGCCGGGGCCGTGCGGGGCGGCACCGCCAGAAAGGAAGGCCAGATGAAAGAACCCGTCCCTGAAGCCGCGGTTTCCGCCTCTCCTCCTCCTTCAGACCTCCGCCTCCGGCGTTCGGTTCCCAGCCGGGCATCGGGGACGGCGGTCATGGCCGGCCTCCTGCTGAACATGGCCGCGACGCTTTCCGAGGCCCCTGCCGGAACCGGGGGCGGGGAGGTTGCCAGAACCGCCACGACCCGCCGGAAGCCGGGGTATCGCGGCGAACGCCCCGTCCGGAGCCGTCTGGACCCCGGCCGCGGACCTTCCGGACGCCGGGCGAGCCCCGTCCCCACGCTTCTTGTCCGGCGGAATGCAGGCCGACCCGGTGCCGGAGCCCGATCATTAAAATCTCCGGCCCGGAACCGCGGCCCCTGCAGGGACCGGTTCAGACAGCCTAACCGGCAGGGAGACGCAGCATCATGATCCATATCCGCCAATTGTTCCCGGCCTTGCCGGCATCGGCCGCGTTCCCGGCATTCCCGGCATTTCTGGCAACAAGCCTTGCGGGTTCCGCTTTCCTTTTCCTCTTCCTCTTCCTCTTCCTCTTCGCGGACGCCGCCCCGGCCGCGGATCCGCCCGCCGTCGAGTGGGCGAGGATCTACGGCGGTTCAGGGACGGACAGGGTGGAGACGGCGGCCGCCACGCCCGACGGAGGCGCCGTGCTTGCCGTGTCGAGCTCCTCCCCCGACGGCGACTTCGGTCCGGCGCTCGGGGGAGACGACGTGTGGATAGTCCGGATCGCTCCGGACGGGGAGATGCTCTGGAAGACCGCCCTGGCGGGATCCGGCTACGACTATGTAGGCTGGGTCGCCCCTGCCCCGGACGGCGGCTTTCTGGCGGTCGGGAATTCCGAATCGAAAGACGGCTCTTTCGCCTTCCCCCGCGGGAAATACGGCTCGGACGACTGGGCGGCGAAGCTGGACGCATCGGGCGCCGTCCAGTGGATCAAGTTCGCGGACAGCCTGAAAACCCCTTACATAAACGTCAGGGCCGCACCGCTCACGGACGGGGGCATGCTCGTGGCCTCGGCCTGGGCCGAAGGCGGGAACGCCCGGATCCCGGGATGCGAGGTCGGCGGGATCAGGGTTTGGACGATATCCGCAGGAGGGGAGGACGGCGATTCCTTCTGCGCCCCCCTGGATCTTCGGGGGCCGTTCTCGTTCGCCCGCGCTCCGGGCGGGATCCTCGCGGCCGCCTACCCGGCCTCGGGCGGCGGGAATTTCCCGCCGAGAATCGCGGCGTTCACCCCCGAAGGCGAACTTCTCTGGGACGTCCCGGCTGCCCAGGCGTCCGGAACCCCGGTCTCGCTGGCCCCGGTCCCCGGAGGCGGCTTCGTCGGCGCCTCCGGACTCGATGACGGGCGCTCGTGGCTTGTCGGTACCGGAGCAGACGGCCGGGGAGCCTGGTCCGCCGAGAGTCCCGGCGGCCACGTCTCCGCCATCGTCCCTTCCGGCGGGGGGTTCCTCGCCGTCGGGGTGATCCGCGAGGACGGCGACTTCAATCTCCAGGCGTTCAGGACCGATGCGGCGGGAAGCGTCCTTTGGACCACCGTCCTGGGAGGCTCCGGCGTCGATGAGGGCACTGCCGCCGCCGAGCTCGCGGACGGGGGGCTGCTGGCTGCCGGATACACCACATCCGGCGACGGCGATCTCGAAAACCTTAAACCGGCCGGGCGGCCGGGCGGCGGCCTCTCGGCCTGGGTCGTCAAGTTCCGTCCGTAAACGCCCCAAAATTAGTATCCGTTCACGGTGGTGCAAAGCAGGGCGAGGAGCCGGAGGGCGTAAATGCCTTGTGGCGGTGGGGACGTCTGGAGGGCTAAAGGATAGGGTTCGGGAGGGGGGGGCCGACTGATTGACGGGCTTCCTCCCCCCTGAACGGACACCCAAAAACAATACTCTACAAATTTCAATATGCCAGGAATATCAGCTTCTCAATTCAAACATTTCCGAATAGTGTTCCGACATTTTTTTCACTGAAACATCTTGATGTCAATTGAATGAGACTTTTTTTCCATTGTATCTGTCAATTCATTTAAATATATTGTCAGCTTTCTTCATACTATTAACTTTGATAAAATTATCTGCCAGCACGCACATATTTATATTTCATGATGTTTTTCATGGCCATATAATTTTTGAAATGTTAGATAGCCGTTATTGCCATTCCAAAAAAAAATTAAATAAAATTTAATTTTTGTCATCCTTCATCGATTTTCAATTCTACCATATCTGAAATATTTCAAACATCCTTAACCTCTCGCTCTCTTGACCAGAGACCGCTCCCCTGACACCCGGTCACTCCATTTCCTTGTGGATCCTCCCTGTCGGCACGGAAACGTCGTCCTCCAGATCGATCATGGCGTTCACTAAAAAGACTTTCCGGTACATGCCCAGATCCTCCGGACCTATCCGCCGTGCCGAGATCCTGCCGGACATGAGGAGGCTCTCCCTCTTGACCCCCGCGAGGAGGCATCCGTGAGGCGTGAAGAGCCCCCCCTCCCCCTCAAAGACCAGATTCGCGATGGATGTGTCCGTCAGCCCCCCATCCCGCACCAGGATAAAGTCGGAGGCGCCGCAGGAGGCCTTCAGCGCGTCGATGGCCGTCCTGTCAAAGAACTTCAGGCGGTAGTCCAAGCCCGGATCGCGCACAAGCCGCAGGGTCTCGGGACAGGGGAAGGCGTAGTCGTGGAGCGTCACCGTCGGGACCACATCCGGACCGGGATACCGGACCCTCGCCCTGTAAAGCCCGCCGTCCGGAGGAGGCGGGAGCACGTCCGCCAGCCGGAATCCCGGCTCCCGCCCGAAGGCCTCCGTCCAGGTTCTCGCCAGCCTTCGCTGGTGAAGTTCCAGGAGACGGTAGCGCCCGTCCTGAAGCTTCACGGTCTCCAGGAAGCGGGGCGGCCCGAAGCCGCCCTCCGCCCCGAGGCTTCCGGCGCCGCCTTTCCCCATCGGGTCCGAAGCTTCCACCGCCCGCCGCCTCATCCTCTCCCGGACGCGGCGGCGAGATCTCCTTCTCCCGCAGGCGTCCGCGTGCCGGACCCGTCTCTCCCGCCTCCGGTCTCCAAGAAGCCCCGGGAGTCCGGCGCGTCACCGGTCGCCCCAGCCGCGCCCCCGGCTTCGGGGAGAGGAAGGCAGATCTTCTCCAGCACCTCGCGGTACTCGTCCCGCGGCCTGCTCATGGCGGTTATTCCGCCGCCGCTCCTGAAGAAGAGCCGCCCCCCCTCCTCCTCCACGAACCTTATGAGCACGCCCGTGTCGAGGGTCCGGCCGTCGAAGAGCCCGAACACGCCAGTATAGTAGCCGCGGGGGATCCCCTCGGCCTCCCGGATGATGCGCAGGGTGGACTCCTTGGGGGCCCCTGAGCAGGAACCCGCCGGCGTGAGCCCCAGCATGATCTCCCCCAGACGGCCCCGCCATCCTGCCGGGAGCCTGCCCGACACCTCCGAGCTCACCTGGAGGATCTCGCGCTCCCTGGCCCTTATGCGGTCCACGTACCTCCAGCGCCGGACGTGGACGCCGCTCGCGAACATGCTCAGATCGTTTCTCAGGAGATCCACCACCGTGGCGTGCTCCGCCGTCTCCTTGAGGTCCGCCAGGATCTTCCGCTCCGCGTCGGGCACGGAGGCGTCTATCGTGCCCTTCATGGGGAAAGTGGAGATTAGGCCGTCCTCTATCCTGACGAAGATCTCGGGCGAAAAGCAGACGAAGCGGCCGGGCACCAGGAGACGGTACATGGCCCCCGCCCTGCGGTAGACACCCGCCAGATCCAGCCCGCATCCGACGGGCGTCCTGGCCGTGAGGTTCACCAGGTACGAGTCGCCGCGCAGGAGCCCCCTGCGCACCACGCCGAAGCCCCGGGCGTACTCCCCGTAGCTCATGGGCTCGGGGACGAGCGTCTCCGCGTCCGGCCCGCCGGCGGGAGCGCCCGTTCGGGACGCGCCGGGTCCGCCCCCGGGCATTCCGTTCCCCCGGCCCCTTACGGAGAAGAAGAGCTCCTCGGACTCGAAGGGGTCCGGCACGAGGAGCGCCTCGGTCTTCTCGAAGTCGAAGGCGAACACGAAGGGCCGCCCGAGGGACCCCAGGCGGTCCATCTCGGCGGCGGCGCTTGAAGGATCCGTCCTAGGCACGGCGCACCTCCCCGTACAGGAAGTTGCGGAGTATCCTGGGACCGTCGGGGGTCAGCACCGACTCGGGATGGAACTGCACCCCGTGGACGTCCAGGGTCCTGTGGCTCAGGCCCATGACGCGCCCCCCCTCGTCCCTGGCGGTGACGGCCAGCCCATCAGGGAGACCATCCTCGTCCACCAGCCAGGAGTGGTACCGTCCCGCGTCTATGACCCCAGGAAGCCCCGTGAATATCCTGGTAGACTCGCGGTCCAGGCCCACCCTGGAGCAGATTCCGTGGAAGACGCGGCTCAGATTCACGAGCCTTGCCCCGAACCACTGGGCCAGGGCCTGGTGGCCCAGGCAGACCCCGAGCACGGCGGTCGAGCCCACGCAGCTCCCTATGATCCCCATGAGGTTCTCCGTCTCGGAGGGCACGCCGGGACCCGGGGAGAGTATCACCCTCCCGTAGCCCGGACCCTCGCGGGGATCCACGAGATCGTGCCGCCTCACCTCGAGCTCGTCCCCCGGACGGAGCATGGCGAGCACGGCGTGGGCCAGGTTGTAGGTGAAGGAGTCCCGGCAGTCGAAGAGGAGGATCTTCACGGCCTGTCCTCCTCTGCCCCACCGCCGGAAAGGCGCGGGGATCGGGGGACGGCGGCTCCGCCCGGGGCCGCCGCCCCGGTACGGGGGAGGAAGCGGGGACGGCGCGGCTGCGCCGAAGCGGCGGGCGCGGGGCGCGGGCCCCCCGTGCGCGGGACGGCGCGGGTGAAGTCGGGCAGGCGGCTCTCTGTGGGGAAGGGGGGATCGCGCAGGGGCCTCACGGCTGGCACCTCCGGGTAGCATCTTAAATGCCCCCGAGCCAGACGCGAGGTTCTGACGCCGCGGAAAGCGGGTTTAGCGAGGGCCGGAGCCGTCCCCTGGAGGGGCCGGCTTCTGGCGTTATGTGGTGAGGAGATCCGGGGTGACCCCCGACACGTGGAATCTAACACAGGAGCCCGGCCCCTGGCAAGGGCTTCCCGGAGGCGGAGGCCCGCTCACCGGCAGAAGGGCGGCGTCTTTCCCGAAAAGGCGGCGACCCGTCCGCGACGGCGCTTTACAGTCGGGGCTGATGAGTCTATTGTCTACGGTGCCGCCCCCTTCCGGGGAGGCGCTCTCAGGCCCCCAGGCCGGGGGCAAAGGGAAGGGTCACGCATGCGCCACGAGTTCACTCCCAGCAAGAAAATCTGCCCCAAGTCCATCGCCTTCGACATAACGGACGGCAGGATATCCGGCCTCTCCTTCGATGGCGGGTGCCCCGGCAACCTCAAGGGCATCGGCCGACTGGCGGAAGGGAGGGACGCCCTGGAGGTGGCGGGAACGCTCGCGGGGATTACCTGCGGCAACAAGACGCTCTCCTGCCCGTCCGAGCTCTCCAGGGCCATCTACAGGGCCATGGGCCGACGTCCTCCCGGGAAGCCAGCGAAGGCGGCTACGCCCCGCAGAACCGGAACGGCCGGCGTCGCAAGCGCCGCTCCGGCCCGCAGAACCGGAACTGCCGGCGGCGCAAGCGCCGCTCCGGCCCGCAGAACCGGAACGGCCGGCGACGCAAGCGCCGCGTCGGCCCGAAGCGCCAGAACGGCCAGCGGCGCAAGCGCCGCGCCGACCC
>JAISEQ010000272.1 GCA_031264045.1 Deltaproteobacteria bacterium | reverse complement strand
CTGCCTCCCGGGACCCTCGGACCGGTGAACGCAAACAGCCCCGTGCGGCCTCGCCGACCGATTACGGTTCCGTCATTCATCCACGCTTCAAAAATTCTTGAAAACTCCCTTTTTCAATGCTGTCTGCTCGTGTAGGTCGGCCTGTCTGGCCGCTGATTTTGTGACAGGAGAATGACGTCGCGGTCGGCGGCGGGGCCATTCCCGGCGGTGCGGCGGGCCAGCCCCGCGAGTGCGCCGGTCCAAGGCGGAACCGAGGCGCTCATGCCCCCCTGAAACGACTGCATCGATACCGTCTTCCGCAAGATTGTCGAGAAGCACTACACGCTGCCGTATCTGGGAATCTGCAGCAGGGTTTTCGCGGCGTCCGTCGCGATTCGCCTAACGTCATCCGTGATGATCCGCTTCAGGGAAGCCGTCTGGTCGAACGATGAAGAAAAGGTGAGCCGCTTAAAGTGAACACCCGCCCCTGTCGCCCCGTCAGGACTTAAACGCCGTCCCGCCCGTACCACAACGCCGCGACGGCCGAACCTAAACGCCGCCCCGTCCTGACATGCCTCAGGTAGCCTTCACGGGACCATGTGACAGCCCCGCATTCGAAATACGGCGGGATCATCCGGCCGAGCACTGCCGCCCCCGCCCGCCCCCTCCGTTCCGCCCCGCCTGCCCCCGTCTCCGGCCCCCTGCCGCGACCCGGCGTCCCTTCAGTCCGCCGCGTCCAGGTATTCGAGGAAATGCCTGACGCTCCCCACCGTCCCGTAGCTTTTGATCTTGAGGTTCACGGCCGGCACGAAGAGCTCGCCGTCCGGGGTCAGGGTCATTCTGCGCACGGGGTCCCTGGCCAGATCGAGGACCTTCTCGAGCACGTCGGCCCGCGAGTTCACCCCATCGCTGAAAAAGGAGATCCTGACGCCCTGATCGGTAATCTCAAGGCGCCTCGCTCGGACGGACTTGGCCAGGATCTTCATTCCCGAGAGCTCCAGCAGGTTTTCGGCCTCCGGCGGGAGGGGACCGAAACGGTCGATGAGCTCCTCCTCGATTTCCGCAATCTCGCCGTCGCCCAGGGCGCGCGAAAGCCTCCTGTAGAGCATGATCCTGGCCCTGGTGTCCGGAGCGTAGCTGTCGGGCAGATACGCCGCCGTCCCCAGCGCCATCTCGGGCTCGTAGTCGTCCATCAGGGGCTCGTTTTTCAGTTCCGCCACGGCCTCCTCGACCAGCCTCGCGTACATCTCGAAACCCACCAGCTACGCCTGCCCGTGCTGCGACGCCCCCAGGACCGAGCCGGATCCGCGGATCTGCATGTCGTGCAGGGCGACCTGGTATCCGCTGCCCAGCTCGGCGTTCTCCATGATGGCTGAGAGCCTCCTTCTCGCGTCCCCGGTCAGCGTGTCCGGATCGTCCACCATCAGGTACGCGTAGGCCTGCTCCCAACTCCTGCCCACCCTGCCCCGGAGCTGGTAGAGCTGCGCCAGGCCGTAACGGTCAGCGCGGTCTATTATGATGGTGTTGGCCGACGGGAAGTCCAGGCCGGACTCCACGATGGTGGTGGTCACCCAGACGTCCATCTCGCGGCGCCAGAAGGCCCCCATCATCAGCTCGAGCTCCGCCGGCTTCATCTGCCCGTGGCCCACCCCGAAGCGGACGAGGGGCATCTGGGACCGCAGCCGCTCCACCCACAGGTGGATGTCGCGCACGCGGTTGTGGATGAAGAAGACCTGGCCCCCCCGGGCGAGCTCCCGGTCTATGGCCTCGCAGATGAGCGCGTCGTCCGCGCGTATCATGGACGTTATGACCGAGAGGCGGTCCACGGGCGGGGTCTGGATGATGGACATGTCCCTTATGCCCGACATGGACATGGAAAGGCTCCTGGGTATCGGCGTGGCGCTCATGGACAGCACGTCCACGTTGGCCCGGAGCCTTTTCAGCTTCTCCTTGTCCTTCACTCCGAAGCGGTGCTCCTCGTCCACGATGAGCAGCCCCAGATCACGGAACTCAACGTCCTTCTGGAGAAGGCGGTGCGTGCCTATTATCACGTCCACCCCGCCCTTGGCCAGCAGGTGAAGCACGGCCTTCTGCTGGGAGGGGCTCTTGAAGCGGGTGAGAGACTCCACCTTCACGGCCCACCCGCCCAGCCGCTCCCTGAAGCTCCTCTCGTGCTGCTCGGCGAGTATGGTGGTGGGGACCAGGACAGCCGCCTGCCTCCCGTCCGACACCACCCGGAAGGCCGCCCGCATCGCCACCTCGGTCTTCCCGAAGCCCACGTCCCCGCACACGAGCCGGTCCATGGGCGCGGGACGCTCCAGATCCCTCATGACCTCCTCTATGGCCCTTGCCTGGTCGGCGGTCTCCTCGAACGGGAACGCCGCCTCGAAGTTCAGGAAGTCCGCGTCGCGGGGTGCGCAGGCCACCCCCAGGGCGGCCTTCCTGGCCGCGTAGAGCTTCAGCAGATCCTCGGCCACCGCCTTCACGTCCGCCTTGACCCTGGCCTTCACCCTCTCCCAGCTCCCGGAACCCAGCCGGTCCAGCGCCGGGGGCCTGTCGTCCGCGCCCACGTACTTGGAGACCACCCCGAAGCTCTCCACGGGCACGTAGAGCATGCTGTCGTCGCGGTAGGCTATGGCCAGGAAGTCCCCGCGGTAGCCGGTGCTCATGGTCTGGGAGGAGAGGCCCCGGTACTGGCCGATTCCGTGCACGGAATGCACGACATAGTCGCCTGGGGACAGATCCGAGAGGCTCCCCTGCCCCCGGAACTCCTCGGAGGCCTTGCTCCTCCTGACCCTGCGGGTGGAGAAGATCTCCTCCTCCGCTATGAAGGCCTCGAAGTCGTAGGGGGCAACGAAGCCTCCTGAGAGCTGGCCCACCGCGAAGCGGAGCTCGCCCCCCCCCTTCCTGGAGGCCCTGGAGGGCCCGGTCCAGACCTCCGGGCCGGGGAGGCCCGAAGCGCCCTTCCGCCCAGGCTCCGGAACCTTCCCGCGGCCTGCGGCCGCGAGGGCTTCCTCCAGCGCGTCCGCCGTCCCCCGGCCAGGGATACCCCTCCCCTCCCCGGAGCCCCGGACGCCGGGCGATCCGGCGGATCCCCAGCCGTCCCCCGACCGACCCCGGGAACCCGAGAGGGGCGACGGCACCGGGCCCCGGGCGGCCTTGGGAGGCGCTTCGGGGGACAGGTCGCGTTCGTAGAGGAGCTCGATGAGCCTCCTTTTCTGCTCGGGGTTCTTCAGCACCAGGGTCGTGGCGAAGCCCCGGCCCAGAAGGGAGCGGATCTTCCCGGCCAGGGGCTCCATGAAGCCCACGCTCCTGCCCAGGACTCCTGGCAGGTTCCTGAGCGTTCCCGTGGACTCCGTGTCGAAGACCACGAAACGGGCGCCGGGGGCGCCACTTCCGGGATCCCCCGGATCCCCGCGGACCGGGGCCTCGCGGGCGCAGACGAGCCCGGCTGCCAGATCCGTCACCCCAGCGAGGAAGCTCTCCGGGTCCTCGTAGAGCTTCTCCAGGGGAAGGTGGGGCCTCTCGTCGGAACGGAGGCGGGCGAAGTGGTTCTTCAGCCCTATCCAGCTCGCCTCCCCGGACTTGGCGAGCCGCGCGGGCTCGTAGAGGATCGGCATGGCTCCGGAACCTTTGAGGAACTCCGAGAATCCCACCAGGTTGTCGGCAAAGAGCGGCGACCAGTTCTCGAAGTCGGCAAAGAGCCTCCCGTCCAGAAAGCCCTTGGCCACGGGCTCCCACAGGAGATCCAGCCACCCGCTGCTTTTCGCGAGGGACGTCAGTGCCCCGTACGCCCTCTTCAGGGCGGCGTCGTCCGCGGCCGCCTGGCTGACCGGCACCAGATCGATGGTCTCTATCTTCCCCGAAGATCTCTGGTCCTCCACCCTGAAGCCCCTGAGCGAGTCCACCAGATCCCCGAAGAACTCCGCCCTCACCGGGAAGCGCTCCCCGGCGGGGAATACGTCCACCAGCCCGCCCCGGACGGAGAAGTCCCCGGGCCCCTCCACCTGGGCGACCCTCTGGTATCCCCCTTCGGAGAGCTTCAGGGGAAGGGACGCGAAGTCCGTCTCCCCGCCCAGCGAGAGGGTGATGGTCCTGGCCTCCACCTCCTCCGCGGCGGGGAGCCTCCTCAGGGCGGCGGGCATGGAGGTGACGAGCACGGCCGGCCCCTTCCCCGCGAGCCTCCTGGCCGCCGCCATCCGCTCGCCGGCGAGGGCCACGCCCGAGTACTTCTGCATGAAGGGCGCCCGGTCGAATCCCGGCATGAGCGAGCAATTCCCCCCCGGCCAGAAGAACTTCAGATCGCCCAGAAAGTCCTCCGCCTCCACCGCGGTGGGGGTCAGGACCGCGACAAGCCTGTCCCTGAAGGGCCCCTGCATCAAATGCCCCACCTGGCGGGCCAGGGCGGGGAGCGGGAGGCCCCCGAGCTCCAGGCGACCGCCCCGGGGGTCCAGGTCTTCCATGCGTCCCGAATAGCGTTCCATGGTCCTATGCGGTCGGCGCCCGCGCCCCCGGACGAGTGCCGGGGCCGGTCGGGGCCGCGGAAAAGATGAGGGCGGGCCTCAAGCCCGCCATGGCACCGGAAAGATCCGACCGCTCGGCGGCGCGGCCGGGCGGCCCGAAAGCGGTAGGGGCTGATGCCGGGAGACGGCAGGCCGGACGGCCGGGAGGCGGCCCCTCGGCAGGGATCCCGGAAGGGGACAGGGCAGGCTCCGGGCAAGCGTCCCGGGCGCCGCGGGAAGGTCCGGCGCGAGATTATACCCTATTCCGGGAGGAAGGCCCCCTTCCGCCGCGCGAAATGCCCCCGGCGTTCCCGAGAAATGCCCCGACACCCCGGGGGCAGCTAGCCAGCG
Source organism: Deltaproteobacteria bacterium (assembly GCA_031264045.1). Classification (GTDB taxonomy): domain Bacteria; phylum Desulfobacterota; class Desulfarculia; order Adiutricales; family Adiutricaceae; genus JAIRZX01. The sequence continues at coordinate 12,842 of JAISEQ010000272.1, read as the reverse complement.
CCCCCGCCGCGGCCCCCTCCCCCGCGCGGGGGGACCGACCGCCCGTTCGCGGGACGGTCCTCAGCGTCCGGCGGGTCTACCGAACCCCGTACCCCGCCCGCGAAGCGCCTCCGCCTGCGGGGAAGGCGCGTATCATCTGCCCTCCGGAAAGATCCGGATCGACCCGGGCTTGCCATTCCCGTGCCGATACCATATATTGAAACGGGGGGCCGCCTCTGGTGCCGCGGCCCACCTGCAGGTCCCGCCGCGCGGGACCCGACCCTCCGCCCCCGGTTCCGGCGCCCTGCGCCGTCCCCGGGGCCGATACCCCGCCCCACCAAGGAGTCGAACAGAAAAGTGAACTACGACGTAAAGGATCTGGGCCTCGCCGCGAAAGGCAACGACAGGATAGAGTGGGCCGCCAAGAGCATGCCGGTCCTGGCGATGATAAGGAAGCGCTTCGAGGCCGAGAGGCCGCTCGCGGGCCTGCGCCTGGGGCTGTGCCTGCATGTCACGACCGAGACGGCCTCCCTGTGCCGCACCCTCCAGGCGGGGGGGGCGGACGTGAACCTGTGCGCATCGAACCCCCTGTCCACCCAGGACGACGTGGCTGCCGCGCTGGTCAAGACCGACGGCATCCCGGTACACGCCATAAAGGGCGAGGACAACGCCACCTACTACAAGCACATATTCTCCGTCCTGGAGGTGAAGCCCCAGATGACCATGGACGACGGGGCCGATCTCCTGTCCACCCTCCACTCCGAGAAGTCCGAGCTGCTCCCAGAGCTCATAGGCGGCACCGAGGAGACCACGACGGGAGTCATCAGGCTCAAGGCCATGGCCAAGGACGGGGCGCTCAGGTACCCCGTGGTGGCCGTGAACGACGCCATGACGAAGCACCTCTTCGACAACCGCTACGGCACCGGGCAGAGCACGATAGACGGCATGATCCGCGCGACCAACCGGCTGCTCGCCGGCTCGATCTTCGTGGTGGCTGGCTACGGGTGGTGCGGCCGCGGGGCCGCCATGCGGGCGGACGGCCTGGGGGCGAGGATAGTCGTGACCGAGGTGGACCCCCTGAAGGCCCTGGAGGCGGTGATGGACGGCTACCAGGTCATGCCCATGAGCGAGGCCGCGCACATAGGCGACTTCTTCGTGACCGTCACCGGGGACGTTAACGTCATCCGCCCCGAGCATTTCGAGCTCATGAAGTCGGGGGCCATCGTCTGCAACTCCGGGCACTTCAACGTGGAGCTGGATCTGCCGGGCCTCGCCGCCGCGTCCTCCTCCCGCAGGCTCATCCGCGACTACGTGGAGGAGTTCACCCTGAAGTCCAGCGGCAGGCAGATATACATCCTGGCCGACGGCAGGCTCATAAACCTCGCCGCCGCCGAGGGCCACCCCTCCAGCGTCATGGACATGTCCTTCGCCAACCAGGCCCTCGCCGCCGAGTACGTGGTGCAGAACAGGGGAAAGCTCCCCCTGGACGTCTTCCCCGTGCCCGAGCGCATAGACAAGGAGATAGCGAAACTGAAGCTCAGCGCCATGGGCTTTGCGATAGACACCCTGACCCCCGAGCAGGAGGCCTACCTCGCCTCCTGGAAAGAGGGCACCTGACGGACCGCTCATGACGTACCGGAAGCGCAGAAGTGGCGGGGCTCCCCGCTGGGGCGCCCTTTCCGCAGGCCCCGGCGGGGCCGGGGGCAGGGCTCCGGGGACATGCCGTCAGCCGGCCGCGGGGCCGGGTGGGGACCGCCGCCCCTGCCCCGGGCCGCCCGGGAGGCTCGCGGCGCTGCTCTCCGCCATCCTCCTCGCGGCCTCGCTCTCCTGCGCCTCCGGGCCGGTCCACACCGCCGGGGCCCGGCAGCCGGACGCGCTGGAAAGGGCGCTCGAGCTCGTGAAGGCCGACTTCGAGCGCGAGGCCGCCGGGGCAAGGGATCCCCGCGCCATGCGGGCCGCCTCCTGGAAGGCCGTGGGGCTCTCCTTCCTGGAGTCCCTGGCTGCCATGGACCCCTCCCGGTTCGGCGAGTTCCGGGACAGGAACACGGAAGAGATGGAGGCCGCGTGGGCCGATGCCAAGGCCGGGTGGGACCAGCGGGAGATCAGGGCCATGAGGCTCTGCGACGACGTCTGGTCCCGGACGGCGGCGCTTCTGGCGGCCCGCGACGGCTCGCGGGCGCTGGCGGAGGAGCTGGAAGGCGTCATCGCCCGCCACGAGGTGGCGGCCGCGAGGGCCCGTACCGAGCCCGCGAGGCATGCCGAGGCCAGGGTGTTCTGGTCCAACAGGCTCGCGGTCACGCTCCCGTTCCTGGTGCAGGCGCTGGCCCCCGGCCAGGAAGGCGCACTGGAGGACATCGCCCAGGATCTTATAAACAACGCCGAGGTGGTGGCCGAGCGCAGGGACGTGCATTACCAGGTGAGGATGGATCTCCTCTACAACAACAACGTGAGGGGCCTCGCGGGCATGATGTTCCTGGCGCTGACCCAGAAGGGATCCCCCTACCTGGACGACGCCACGGCGCTCAGGCAGTCCTGGGACGACTCCATGGCCAGATCCGACTTCAAGGTGTCCGACAAGACGGCCCACTCTCTCCTGACCGCCGCGCAGCTCTCCTTCCCGATGGCCCACTGGCTGGCCTATCCCGACTCGGGGAAGTAGCGTTCGGGGGCCGTCTGTCCCGGGCGGCTGTCGCGCTCCGGACGCCGCGCCGCATTCTTCCCACACGGCACGCGGCCGGACATTTCCGCGCCGGCATCCGGGCAGAAACCGGCCGGACTCCGAAACTCCTGACCACGCCATGGCACAGGCGATTCCGGCCTCCCCGCGACGCCCGAAAACTTCATCGGGCGGGGCCGTCCGGACGCTCAGTACAATCCAGGAACCTCGCACCGGTCGGAGGCGCGCGGCGGCTGCCGGAATTTTCGGTCCATATCCCGATGAGCATCCGTCACTTCGCTCCAGGACCAATCCCCGGCGGCCGCAACTGAACGGAATCGTTTTATCCTGAGTTTAAGTCCTCCTGGGTGTTTTCTCCAGCGTCCGGGTATATGGGGACACGAGCAGACGGGGACAGCCGGCCTCAGGCTGCCGGTGCCACCCCAGGATGTAGCGCCTGCTTATCGCGGTTCAGCCATAAACATAAACATGCATATAACTTTACCCGTAAAATCACGTATATATTTAAACATATTGATATAAACAATATAATGATACAAATTTATACGCATAATTAATTATGAACTGTAAATATGGGCATTTTATTAATTTAACAACTGAAATATATATTCATCCGGACATGTAAACATTAAAAAATCTGAACTGATGGACAGGAACGTACTCACCGAATCCGTTATGATGTATTCTGGTCAATTTATACTGCCTTTTCAACTCCCGGAACCAGTGGCAGGCGGACAATGCATCTTTCTTTCAAATATTTTTTAGGGTAGAATGTCTCTGACCGGAACTCTGAAGCAGTTTAGCATATTTCCGGAAAACAATTTGATTTGTTTCTGGAAATATTTCAGTATTTTTGATTTTTACGAGGTGGCTTGATGGCTGAATATGCCTATAAGTGGGAACCCATAAGGGATTTGCCAGATAATTATTCTGAACTGTCGGATCCAGCATTCCGAAATATTGAGGCAGAATGGTTTCTGGCCAGGAAAAGAATCAAGCATGAACTGCTAGATTCTTTCAGGGAAAAGGTTATCAGAGAATGGGCCATTGAGACAGGTCAGGTGGAGAAGCTATACAGCTTAGACGAACGTTTGACCAATACCATGATAGAAAACGGTCTGGATTCGGTTGAACTGTCCCATCAGGTCAACGGAACAGGGACTATAGATCCTGCCGCAGTCATATCGAATCACTATGAGATCATCAATTCCCTATACGAGGACATCAAACAGGGCCGCCAGCTTTACCCAGCCGCCATAAGGGGTTATCACGCGGCTTTTGTCGAGAATCAGGACTATGCTGTCGGCATCGTGCCTTCGGGCCACCATGTCAAGATCCAGCTGCTGAAAGGAGTCTACAAGAGGTGGCCGAACAACCCGTCCACCGAAGAAGGTATTTTTGAATACTGCCCGCCGGAGCAGGTCCAAAGCGAGATGGACAGGCTCCTTCAAATGCACGAAGCACACCTCAAGGCAGACGTGCCTGTTGACATCGAGGCCGCGTGGCTCCATCACAGATTCATCCTGATCCACCCTTTCCAGGACGGCAACGGGCGCATGGCCAGAGCACTGATGTCCCTTGAATATATCAGGGCCGGCTATTTCCCGCCCGTAATCACCGCGGCCGGCAAACCGGAATATTTGGACGCTCTCCAAAAAGCCGATCGCGGCGACTTACAGCCTTTCGTCAGATATCTTTCCGATTTGGTCACCCGAAAATCCTTGGAATGCATCGCCTTCGCCAAATCGTTTCCTGACGGCATGATAACGCAGGAAGATTAGCCGCCCGCTTCAGGGCACCGCAAAATGCACGGGCCGCGCCGATGTCAACCGCCTCCCCCCAAGCCCGGCCGAGGTTGAGCTGGAAAGCCCGTATTGTCCAAGGAGAGCGGCACTTTACAGTCCTGGTCTCTATCACACTTATAAATCTGAACTGATAAAGTCATAAGAATATAAACTGCTGAACTGAAAAAGCACCGACAGAGCCTTATCTTGTCCTGATTGTCCGACTAACTACTCTTTCCCTCGCTCTCAAACAGACTGTCGCAAAACTCTTCCAGGAGAAATGAATCATGAGACGCAACCAAAATTAACAAAATAACGCAACAGGGGCATGAAAAGATGGAAGATTCATGTTTAAACATGAAATTATTTGGCATGGATATTGTAATAAAATTCTTGCGGAATATGCATAACATATTTGTGCAATAATTCTTGCTAAAATTTTTTTTATTTTTCTGAAATCCTATTTACAATAATGACATGTTTAGGTATAATTATATCGTCAGTGTGATGCACATTTTAGATGGAATATGATGACAATACCGTTACCATATGGTCGTCTGCGTGAATATGAGGCATGTCGTATGATGACACGTCAGCCATAACCGCCAACAACGTGAAGGAGCGGACCATGTTTGATACGCTCAGCGGACTCCGGCAGCGGCGAGGAAGGTGAAGATATGTGCGGTCGATGCAGGCTTTTTTACGCGCCGACAACGTCCTGAAAAGCGGAAGGCACGGCCTGGACGCCTATATTGCAGCCGTAAGGCTCATCCACATCCACCGCCCGAGCCTTGCCGAAAGTCCTTCCGCGCCAGAGCCCCCCGCCGAGACAGCTTCCGTCAGGGAAATGATGCAGTACAAGCTGAGGACTGAAGAAGGGCGGGGCTTTTTACGACCGCAGGATGCAGACGGCAGAGCCCATGTTCGGCATTATCAAAAAGCGGATGTGCTACAGGGAATTCACTCTTCGTGGACTGGTGAATGTGAAGGGGGAGTGGAATATGGCCATGTTGCGCTACGATGCCATGCTGAAGCACACGCTAAGCTTGATGGTACAAAACAGCTGTTCAGAGCATGTATCAATTATTTTTTTAAAGTTATGTATTTTCGACCTGAATTTAATTTCAACTGTCTGCTAGGCCTAGTTAAGAAAAATGTACATAAAAATTTAAACAACTCGAAATCATTGCAATTTTATCTGCAAACGGAATACCATTCATCACAAACTGACTGACAGCACTTTCAGATGCTATCGATTGAGGGAGTATCTGATGATCCTTTGTCACTGTTTTTTATTCAAACCAGGCATGCTTATGCTAGAAAAATTTGCCACACCATTATTCACGGATACATGCGACTCCGTCATTTGTCGGCTCAGGCAAATTCCAATCAGCTCCCGCCCCTGTCCGGGCGGCACTCCGGAAATGCGTGCAGGAAGTTTTGAATTCGCGGTGTCCGGATCCGTATGGAATCCGCTTCACGGGGAAGCGGGCATGCCTTCATTTCAGGGCCCTGTTGATGGCTTCTGTGAGCGATACGCATGACGTCCGCTCTCTCTTCGTCAGACTGGAAAGCGACCTTCTCTGCGCCCACTTGGCGAAGGCGGCGGCGAGCTTGGTCTTCCTGAACTGGCTCTTGCCAATCCTGCAGAAGACATCCGAAATTGGAACCTGATTGTGCTTGATGCTCTCGGACCTGAAGTCCATGCCAAACTCCTCTTTGGCCACGACAACGAGGGTGACCCTCAGAAGATCCTCCATCTCCACGTCCTTCACTGCCCACGAGTAGAAATCCCGCATCCTGAGGATTCTGGTGCCGTCCAGAAGCCTGACCAGCTCATCCTGACTGGAGGCCAGCTCGCCCGCCTCGTCCGAATCGAAGAGCGCGGCAGTCCTGAGCCCTTTGGCCAGGGAAACCTTAACGCAACCTCCTATTTTGCCTACCGAGTGCGCGGGAAACAGCAGGATGTCCTCACCAAGGCCCCGCTTGCCGGCAGTCGCGACAAGCTTCGATATCGCATTCAAGTACAGGCAGTCGGTGTAGCCCTCAACAACGAGGCACTTGGTCTTGCCTGGCTGTACGATGAAGGGCCCGCTGTAATTATCTCCGGCAGAGCCGATGCCTGCGCAAGCTGGAATGGGATCCCCGGAGTCCAGTGCCGGCTCCCGGCCATCGTCGCCCGAGGGCTCACGGACATCTCCTGCCGGACCGCCACCGTTAACGCCCGCGGGAACGGGATCCCAGGTGTCCGGTGTCGGATCCCGGCCGTTTGAGCCCGATGGCTCACGGACATCCGCTCCTGCCGGACCGCCGCCGCTAACGCACGCGGGAACGGGATCCCCGGCGTCCGATGCCGACTCCATGCCGTCGAAGCCCGAGGGCTCGCGGAGATCCGCACCTGCCGGACAGCCGCCGCAGATGCCCTCGGGAACGGGCTCCCCGGTGATCCGCGCCGTCTCATGGACGTCGGCCCGGCCGGTCGCGCCTCCCGAATCGCACCCATCGCCGCTTGACCGGGCAGGGCCCGCCGCGCCGGGTGCGGGCTCTGTCACCTGCGGTTCCCTCTCCGGGCCATGGCTTCCGGCGTCCGGAACGGCTCCGTGACTCCCTGTGCCCCCGGTTGCCCCGGGAGTCCCCGCGTTGCCGGGAGGATCGGGACCGGAGGAGCTCTGGAGGGAACGCGCCCCGCCCGGATCCGCCGAGACTGCGGATTTGGAGACCACCGTAACCTTCGTGGCCAAAACCCTCGTCACGTAGCGGAGCGAATTCTGTCCGCCCGGCATCTTGATATTGAAAAACGGCTGCGTGGTCGCGACCGTCAGGCATCTCCTGCCGAGGGCGCCAATGCCGTCCCACATGCCCTGACTGCGAAGCTTTCCGATCCTGTTTCCTGGATCGTCCAGGAGAAGGACAGCGCCCCCGCGCCCGGCCTCGGCCAGGCCCGCCACGAAGAGGGAAACCATGTCCTGGAAACCTTCCGGACACTGCGCCAGCTCTATCTCCACGCCGTCCGAATCCGCCGCCAGCACCTTCAGGAACGGCCCGTCGGCGACCACGGCCAGCCTGCAGGCCCCGAAAAGCTCCTTATCCTGGCAGAGGCATCCCGCCATGACCCGGGTTAGCCTAACGCCCGCATGGTTCAGGAACACGCGGAGCTCTCCGGGGGCAAGCCGCCGCCGGTTCGGCGCGAGCTCCCCAGCCCCTGCCGCTGGACCGAAGGAAGAGGGCCCGGTTCCCTCCGTTCCGTCTTCGGGGCCGACCGCCGCGGCACCCTCCGGACCTCCGACCGAGCCCTCGACCGTCCCGTCAGGAGCAATCCCGACGTACCGGAGAAGGCAGCGGTCCATGAAGCTCGGCGTCACGCCCGGACGCCGTTCCGCTTCCCGCCCGAGATCCAGGCGGACGTGGGGGCTAAGGCGCGTTCCTGGCCCCACCATGACGAAACGGGGAAGCAGGGAGCGGCACTTCTCCAGGACCGAGACGTGGGACAGGGGCACCGAGAGCCTGGCCTTAAGGGACTGGAAGCGCTTCCGGTCAACAGGAACGCCCATCAGGCGGCCGGTTCGAATTAGGTCCCCCAGAGACGCCGTGAGCCTTTCCGCAGTGCGGGCATCGACCGGGGCCGCGGAACCGTGAAGTCTCAGGGCATCCTCCAGCGCTCCGGAAAGGGCCTGCCCCTCCGCGAGCGGAGGTACTCCGGCACCTGCAGCCAGGGCCGTCACGTCGTCCAGAAGCTCTCCCAGCTCCGGGCCCGGCGGGGCACCGAGGAGACAGTCCCAGCGGCTCCCGTCCATGGGAGTCCGCAAAGGTAGGACACGTCCCTGAAGTCCTGGGGAATCCCCCCCCTCTCGGTCGGGGACATGGCGAAGTGCCCCTCCACCACGGAAAAGCCGTCCCGGTCCACGCCGCCGCGCAGGATGTCGTCAACGTAGCTCCTGCGCGGGTAGTCGCGGAGCGGATCGTAGACGAGACTGCCCTCCGACGGGTTCAGGAGATGGATGCCCCGCAGGAGGGTGCTCTTCCCCGAGTCGCTCGGACCGACAAGGACCGTGAGCGACTGCTCGAAATCTATCGTGCCCGAGTCGACGACGCTCCTGAATCCCCTTATCCTGGCACTTACGAGTCTCATGACGGTTTCGGACCTCCACCTGGCGGCAACCCCAACGAAGCCCCTCCGGCGTCAGGACAGGCACTGACGCCAGAGACGGCGATACCGCCTTGAGGATCTCCCCTCCCGGAAACCTCCGTTGAAGGAGCACCTGAACCGATACCGCGCCGGTCGAGCTTCGGGTAGCAATTCTATCATAGCCCCCTCATGACAGAATACCGACTCCCGCCCCTCCCCGTCCTTCCGGCCCTCCCCTCACCGCGGCATCCGGCGGCCGGAAACGGGGCGGCCACCGGAGGCGCCGCTTCATGCGTCTCCGGGGGCCGTAAGAAAACCGTCAAGATCCAGAGCCGATCCTCATGGGGACCGGCAAAGAAAGACATGCCGGGCACAAAGGAGCAGACATGCCCGGATGCGGCCGCGCACCATTCCCGAAGGCCGCTAGTCAACCCCCCGTGAGGCCCTCAGCTCGTTGTACGCCGAGAAGAACTTGTTCACGTGCTCGATGGCGCTGATGAGGAGCCTCTCCACGTCGTCCATGTCGCGGGTGTTTATCACGGTGTCCAGCGACAGGCTGAAGGCCAGCAGATCGTCCAGGGAAGTGAAGCTCGGACCTATCATGCCAACGAACATCTTGTGGCGGGTATGGACCTCCATGCCCTGGATGGCCTTCAGGAGCTGGTTGTTCTTGAGCGTGGCCCCGTAGTAGTTCTCCTGTATGAGGACCACCTGGAAGCTCGCGAACTTCAGCTGCTTCGCGGCGTCCCTGATGTTCAGCGCCACCGAGACCTTGAAGCCCATGTTGGTGAGCTTCTCCTGGAGGTGGTTCTGGACCTGCTCCTCGTCGTAGACCACCAGGGCGCTCTTGAGCCCCTCGTGGCTGTCGGAGAGCTCCATGATGCTCTGGGCCTCCGAGACGCTGAACCCTCCCGTCCCGTGGCCGCCGCCCGGTCCTGGTCCCGGTCCGGGACCGTGGCCGGCCATGCCCATCGGGCCCATGCCTGCCGGTCCCTTGTCCGGGCCGGGTGCCATGCCCATGGGCCCCATGCCGGGTACCGGCCCCATACCGACCTGTCCCATGTCCTGACCCTGGGCAGGTCCGGTTCCGGGGCCGGGACCCGAGTCATGCATCGTCATGTCAGGACCTCCGGGAGGGAAGCCCGGCGGGAATCCGGGGGACGGGACCGGTTCGGGGGGCTTGGCTGCAGGCGGCGGACCGGACGGCGCCGCGTCCGGGGAAGGCAGGGTCACCGTGTTCTTGTTGCCGCAGGACGGGCAGGAGAAGGTGAAGGGCCTCCCGACGGGCAGCTTGGCGCTGGCCGGAATGTTCAGCTTCTTCTGGCAGAAGGCGCATTCGATAAGCAACGGGTCCTCCTGGCGGGCTTGGCCTTGGGGGCTTGGGCCGCGCGCGCGGCGATTCGTGGGATGCGGTCGGCATGGCCCGGACGGCCCTGCGCGCCCGGCCCGGAAGATAGGCCCGGTCCGGATGGCCGACCCGGCCCGGATGATAGGCCCGGTCCGGATGGCCGACCCGGCCCGGAAGATGGGCCCGGTCCGGGAGGCCGGCACGGCCCTGGAGGAGACGGCCCGCAGGGCCCGGGCCCGGCGGAAACGCCAGGCCCGGGCGGGGGAAAGGCCCGCGTGCCCGGGCGCGGGGCGGAAGTCACCTGCCGGAGTGTATCTTGGCACCCGCGCCGTTGGGCTGCCTGGATGTGCCCTGGCCCTGGGGCGGGAACTGGGCCTGCTGCCCCTGCTGGGCGGCCTGCTGGTGGAGCTGGGCGGCGGGATCGGCTGCGGGATCGGGGCCCGCCGCCTCGGGGGAGGCGGTCTCCTCGGACTCCCCCTCCTCGCCCTCCTCAAGCGCCAGGCCCTTCACGAGGTAGATGGACTCCCCGGTCTCGGCCTTTATGGTGTCGATCCCCCTGCTCATGATGGTCTTCTTCGAGCTGTAGGTGAGGGCCACGTCCTCATGGATCACCTTCTGGCGGTAGAGATCCAGGATGTGCTGGTCGAAGGTCTGCCAGCCCATGGCGGAAAGGCCGGCTATCGTGTGGTAGAAAGTCTTGTCCGGCTCCTCGCCGTTGGTGATGATGTCCTTGATGAGCAGGTTCGAGCCCATGATCTCCAGGGCGGCCACGCGGCCCCCGCCTATCTTGGGGAGGAGCCTCTGGCTCACCACCCACCTGAGGGAGTCGGCCAGCCTGACCCGGATGAGCTTCTCCTCGTCGGAGTCGAAGAGCCCTATGATGCGGTTGACCGTGGTGCCCGCGTCCACGGTGTGCAGGGTGGAGAAGACGAGGTGGCCGGTCTCGGCCGCGGAGAGGGCCATCTCCACCGTCTCCCGGTCGCGCATCTCGCCCACGAGGATCACCTTGGGGGCCTGGCGCAGGGCGGAGCGGAGGCCCTCGGAGAAGGTGCGGAAGTCCAGTCCCAGCTCACGCTGGTTGAAGGTGGACATCTTGGCGGGGTGGATGAACTCCACCGGGTCCTCCAGGGTGACGACGTGGACGGCCTTGTTGGTGTTTATCTCGTCCAGGATGGCCGCGAGCGTGGTGGTCTTGCCCGTGCCCGTGGCGCCCGTCACCAGGATGATGCCGTTCTTCTCGGAGGAGAGCCTCCTTATCGTCTCGGGGAGGCCCAGCTCGTCCACGGACTTTATGTAGCTCTCGATCTTCCGCATGACTATCGAGTAGCGGCCCTGCTGGGAGAAGATGTTCACCCTGAAGCGGACCTTGTTCTCCATGTTGAAGGAGAGATCGCAGGCGCCCGTGTCCAGAAGGGTCCCTATGAGCTGGCGGTTCCCGCGCAGGAGGCTCAGGGCCAGGGTCTCGGTCTGGTAGGCGGTGAGCGCCCTTATCTCGGGCTCGAAGAAGACCGGGATAAGCTCGCCGCCGCTCTCGACCTGGATGGGGTGGCCGACGGTCATGTTGATGTCGGACACCTCGGAGGCCGAGTTCATGAGCTTGTCCAGGATGAATTCGAGGTGGAACAGGTGCAGCATGCTAGACGTCCGTGAAGTCTTCGGGGGGGGATGTCAGGTACTGGCGGAACTTCGCCTTGTCGAGGCAGTGGTTGTAGGCGTCGTTCGGGGAGACGCGGCCCGCCAGCAGGTGGTCCAGTATGGCGTCGTCCATGCTCTGCATCCCGAACTTCCTGCCGGTCTGGATGGTGGTGGCTATCTGGTGGATCTTCCCCTCGCGGATGAGGTTGCGGACCGCGGGGGTGGCGAGGAGGATCTCCAGGGCCGCCACGCGTCCGGACTGGTCCACCCGGCGGAAGAGGGACTGCGCCACGACGGCCCGGAGCGCGTCCGCCAGGGACGTCCTTATCTGGGGCTGCTCGTTCGCCGGGAAGATGTCGATTATGCGGTCTATGGTGGAGGCGGCCGACGTGGTGTGGAGCGTCCCCATCACCAGATGGCCGGTGTTCGCGGCCTCCAGGGCGAGCGAGATGGTCTCCAGATCCCTCATCTCGCCCACCATGATGATGTCCGGATCCTCGCGCAGGGCGCCCCGTAGGGCGGTCGTGAAGCTTTTGGTGTGGGTGTAGACCTCGCGGTGGTTCACTATGCAGCGTATGCTGTGGTGCACGAACTCGATGGGGTCCTCTATGGTGAGGATGTGGTCGTAGCGGGTGCGGTTCGCGTGGTCGATGATGGTGGCCAGGGTGGTGGACTTGCCGCTCCCGGTCGGCCCGGTCACGAGCACCAGACCCTTCGGGAGGGAGGCGAGCCGCCCTATGACCATCGGCAGCCCCAGCTGCTCCACCGTGGGGATCTTGGTGGGGATCTCCCTGAACACCGCCGAGACGCCCCACTTCTGGTTGAAGAAGTTCGCGCGGTACCGGGCGATGTTGGGGATCTCGTAGCCGAAGTCCACGTCGCCGGTCTCCTCGAAGATCTTGACCTTCTCCTCCGGGGCTATCTCGTAGAGCATCTTCTTGAGCTCGGCGCTCTCGAGCTCCTTGTACTTTATCTTCTCGATCTTGCCCTTCAGGCGCAGGAGTGGCTGGTTCCCGGACGAGAGGTGCAGATCCGAGGCCCCCACATCGTGCATGAACTTGAAGAACGCATCTAGAAAAGCCAAGAGTTCCCTCCCACGGCGCCCCCGGACGGGCGCCTCAGGGTTCCTTCCCGCGGCCGGCCGGCCGCGCCGGCCCGGGAACCTCTCGGTTCCTGGGCTGCCTGTCCGTCCCCGGCGCGACGGACGCCGGACCGGAAAATAAAGTGCTCTCCCGCTCCGCGCCCGGGGGGACTCCGCCGGACGTCCCGGGGGGCCGTCCCCCCTCGGGGGGG
>JAISEQ010000446.1 GCA_031264045.1 Deltaproteobacteria bacterium | reverse complement strand
CTCGCAGGACCGTGACGTGAACGCCGCGCTGAACATCCGTGCCGGGGGACTCCGTTTGCCGGGGATCGCTCGCGAAAAGAACCGCAGGACATGCGGGGTTAGCCCGGACGCTGATCTGGTGGGCCTGAGACGGCAAACGGGAAGCCCCTGGGCTTTAGCCCGGGGTATGTCACTTCAAGGATGTCCGATATTTTTATGGGCGAAATCAAAATGTCCCCTCATCCTTAAGGGCATGATTCTTTGTCCTTGTATACTGAAAAACATGATTGAATGTCCAGCACTCTTTTTTATCAGCAACCCTGAACGCGGGGGACCGAAAGCTTCTTCGGTTCTGCAACCGTCGGCCCGGGCCGGAGCGCCGCCCCCACCACCCGGCTCCAGGAGGGTGAACCGAATCCGGAAACGCACCGGAAGGCCTCGATCCAGGTAAAATTCATAAAATTACGACTCCACACGAAAACGCGATCGCCATGTCCTGCGGGCCGGTGACGGGGTTCTCCCTACGGTCGAACCTCGCCACCGGCCACGCGTGAATCCGTTTCTTGCCTCCACTCTCTAGTTGCCAACAGAATTGTGCAAAAGCCCACTCTCGCAAAACGCGAGCATCTCTAGGTTCGCGAGCATCTCTGGCTAATACGTCTGACTAAACTATTATAATTTTTATGATTCCCATTGATATATAGCCTAGAATAGATTTTCATGAACAGTTGAATCAGATTGTAAAATTGACATCCCTTCATTGCCGTAATACCGCTTATCCAGTTCTTGCGGCAGGAGTCAAAATGCTCCATTTAATCATGCCGGGATGTTGCAGGAACAAAATATTCGAATATCCGAAAAATGACGGTTTCAGCCATCCAGCCTAACTGTGTTCACCGGCAAAAGCTTCAACCGCTCGCGGATGAAGTCAGGCGCCACGTCGGAAACTACCGCCCTGTCGGCCCCGCCGCCTTGTATCCGGTTCTTGCGGCAGGAGTCAAAATGCTCCATCAGCTCAAAGAAAACGATCGCTCATAAAATTTTTCAAAGACACAGAAGACTTGTCGTGCAATTTCAGGAACCTCAGGCACGCTCTGAAAATTAAAGGAAAATTCCGCATGATCGGCACAGCGGGGGGGGGACGGGAACTGGTGCCGGGAAGAAAAATTAGCTGTTCTCACAGAACTTGGGCGGGCACTGCACCCGGGAGATTTTATGCGCGATCCCGGGACCGTCGAAGCGCAAAGGTCTTGACGCGGTTGAGCGGCCCGTGAAGGCTCCGGCGCCATCGGGAGGGGGAAGCCCCTTCCCTCTCCCGTGAACCCGTGACAGACAGCCGACCCGAAGCACGTCAAGGAGGCGGCAGAGGAGGAGGAGGAGGACGGGGCGATAAGGGAGCGCGAGGCTGCCGCGAAACGTAAAGCGTCCAAGAAGATGATGATGATGATGATGAAGAAGATGAAGTTGTTGAAGATGATTAAGATGTTGAAGTTGTTGAAGATGATTGAAGATGATGAAGATGTTGAAGTTGTTGAAGATGTTGAAGTTGTTGAAGATGTTGAAGATGATGAAAGATGAAGATGATTGAAGATGATGAAAATGTTGAAGTTGTTGAAGATGATGAAAGATGAAGATGATTAAAAATGAAGAAGAGGGACGGCATCGAGCCGTGAAGGAGGGCGAGGAGAGTTCCGTCGGACAGGACGGTTGTGGGGGCATCCCGTCGATGCCAGAGCTGCCGGAGGCGGGCGGGAAAGACCGGCCCGCGAGGATAACCCCGGGAAGGTGGCCGCCGGAAGCCCGAGCCTCAGGTTTCCAGGCCCGAAACCCCGACCGCGCCCTTCAGGGCCGGAGGCTCCGCCCCCGCGCCCATACGCCGGTGGAGCCTGCCGGGCTGCCGACGGAAAGCCCCCCCGGCCCGGCGGACCCAGAACCTGGTCCGGGAGGCCGAAGCCGTTCCGCCAGTTCCGAAGCTCCGGTACCGTGCCGGAAAACCCCCGTGCGCCATGTCTTCCCTGAAGGCCGCACGGCAGGCCCGGAAGTGTACCAAGCGCGGTTCCCTCCCGTGAAGGCACGGACTCTTTGCGGGATCCCACCGCCCTGCGCGGGATCCCCCTGCCCGCCGGGGAGGAGGGCCGGGCTGTCCGCCTCCCCGTACCCGATACCGCGTCGGACCGCGGTCATGCGGGTATCCGCCTACTTGTTCGGGCCCGCCGGGTCCTTGGCCTTGGGCTGGTTCGGCGTCTCCGCCGTCTTGGCCTTCCCGGACCGGCGCGGCGCCTCGTTATCCTTCAGCTTGGAGATCGAGTTCACCGCTTCCTTAAGGTGCTTCGAGGCCTTGAACCTCACCGCGTTGTGCGCCTTCACAGTGAGGGACTCTCCGGTCCTGGGGTTGCGGCCCTTCCTCTTGGCCCTCTTCACAACCTCGAAGACCCCGAGCCCGAAGATGGGCATCCGGAGCTCCTTTTTCAGGTTCAGCACGACCGTGTTGATGACGCTCTCAAGGATCTTCTGGACGTTCGGCCTGCTGAATCCGGTGTCGTTCGATATCTGGGAGATCAGTTCGTTCTTCGTCATGGGGTTCACTCCTTGGAATAGGTTATGTGCCATGCGGCCGGTGCCTCCTCCGGAGGCAAACGGCCGCGTTGGCGCTGCGAGCCCGGAGGAGCCGGGCGATGGGCTGGACGGGCCAGTCCGGGACGCGGCTCCGGCCCGGATCGGGAATGCTCCCGCAGAACTTCCAGTACGGGCGCCGGACTGCCGCAATCGCCGAAAGCGGCTCCCGCAACTGCCGCAGGTCCGGCTCTTCAGCGGCGTGGCCGCTCCGGAGCGGCATGGAGCTCGTGCGCGGAACGGTGCCGCACGTCGGGCGGCCCTGACGGTTGCCCCGGGGTCCGGCGGGGCGCGGTCTCGCGAAAGTATCCCTCCGGGCGGTTATCCGGCGGCAAGCCGGCCTGTCCCTGAACAGGACCGTCTTCCAACGTGAGCAGGCACCTGAAAAGCGTCCGCAGGACAGCCCGGAGCAGCCGTCGGGCTCATGGACGAAAGGTTTCGCGCTGAAAGGCTTAAGACCGAAGGCTTCAGACGGAAAGGCAACGTACCGGAGATACCGGAGGCATAGGGCCGGAGGGTGACGCCCCCGCCAGGGGCGGCGGGACGCGGGCGCGGTCCGGGGGGAACCGGTGGAGGATCCCGGATGCGGCGGCACGGCCCTTCAGGGGCCGGCTTTTTGGAGTTGGGGGGGAGTGAAGGACTTTCAGGATCGCTTGGGGAAGACGGTCGGAGGGGGCCGCAGAAGCGGCCTGTCGGAACGAAATCGGCGGGCCCTGCGACTCGGGCGGCCCGGAGTTCCCGCTGACCGGAAGGTAAGCTGAAGGCCCTCCCCCCGCCCTCCCGGTTCATACGGTGAAGGCTCTCTTTCAAAGGCTTTCTGGGTCAGTTCGCTTTATATTACAAAAAGCGGCCCCGCGCAATAGAAAACAGGCCCCGGACTGACGATTCGCCATTTTTTTTTCCCTGAGCCCCCTCCGGAACCCGCGCCCCGAATGGCCTTAAGGACCCGAAGCCCCTGCCGAGGCTTTGCTGGTTTACGCTATGACCTTTATATTGTTATGTTTTAGAGCAAATGCATCTGTCAAGCCCGTTCCGGATGAACCGTCCTGCTTCGCCTGACCGGCCAGCTCCCGCGAGCCGCCCATCTTCACCTGACCGGCCAGCTCCCGCGAGTGACCGGTCAGCTCCCGCGAGCCGCCCATCTTCTGACCGGCCAGCTCCCATGAGCCGCCCCTCTTCACCTGACCAGCCCCGTTTCACCCGAACGGCACTGCCCTCCCTTACGTCAGGGGAAAGGCCGCGACCGGCGGGCGAAGCCACAGCGCCTTCCGGAGGGATCTCCTCCCCGGAAAGCCTGAATGACCGATCCTGCCGGAGGACTTGAGGATCCACCCGGACTTCCGCCTTAAACGCGACGGGCAACTTCCATGCCGAGAACAGTCTCCGGCGGGTTCCGGAGCCGGGGGATTTGCCCGCAATGCTCCGCGTCCTGACCGGACTTCTAGGAGTCGTCAACTGTCACGGGGACAGTGCTCTCCTGCGGCAAACATGGTGCGGCAGTGTATATTTTCAGTCATATTCCCGTCTGAAATCACCGCCCAGAGCCATGCATTCTGTCAATTTAAAAGGTATATCCAACGATGTTCGATCTTTGAAAAAAAATTATATGAGCATTCATTAACAAATTATTTACAAAATATCCTGTTATAGACATGTTCAACAAACAATTATTTGATAAATCCCGATAGATAATGACACAAAATTTTAATATCTGACATCATGAATTCATCGATACCCGGATCTCGGGGTCGGTGCCGGCATGTGCATTCTCTCAAACCATCATGAAATAGCAGGTAATTGACAAAAAATTATCTGCCCAAGACTGCACTGAGTTTTCAGAACTTCAGAATATGACACTTGAAAATTATTGACGTTTTCTTATAACCCCCCGCACCCCATACCCATTCAGGACGATTCATGCCTCGGAGCGTGCGGCCCGGCCAGGATGCGCCCCTTCCCCACAACTCTCCCGCCCGACGTAAGCCCTCCGCGCACGGAGAATCGCAGGGAACCGGACGTCTGCTCCAGGCGGAAACGCATCCGCACCAGCCCTTTGCGGATGGCCCCGGTCCGCCTGGCACCGATGCCGCCTTTACGGCAGGCATACGATCGCGGCCGGAAATCGGATTCCTCTCCCTCCGGCCTCGTCCGCGCACCGGGGACGGGAAATGCCGGAAGACGGAAACCCGAAACCCTAAAGACCGGTCAGTCCCGGCGACATGGCGGACGGACGCTTTGCTGGATCCTGACCGCAGGGCACCGCCGGATTGCGGCCCGGGTGCGTCCGGCATCCGTCCGGAGACCCCTTCAGAGGGGAACGCGGAGCGGTCGCCGCCCGAAAACCCGCCTCCTGTCCGGGTCGGCGGGCAGTTCGGTTCCCGCCCCCGGTCCGGCGATGCGGCTTCCCGGCAGGCAACTCACATCCGTCTCCCGCAATGGCGCCGGAGCAGGTCCGTACGGCTCCGGAACCGGATCCGGAGTTCCGGACTGTTCCGGATCCGGTTCAGGGCCGCTAAAGCGGAGATGAAAACTGGGATCGGCAAAACGGGGAACGGGGGAACGGGGAACGGGGGTACGGGGGTACGGGGAAGCCGGCCAGCGCCGGGTTCCGCAGGCGGCCCGGCCGAAACGGAAGCGGCCTAGCCGGATACGAAAGCGGGCTCCGGCAGGCGGGGGAACATGCTCTCCAGGAGCATCCCGGCCTCAAGAAGCGGCTTCTCGCGGAAATGGGGACCCTGAATCTGGATGCCGACGGGAAGCCCGTCGGCGCCCAGGCCCGCCGGGAGGGAAAGCCCGGGGCCTCCGGCCAGGTTCAGGGGAAGGGTCATCACGTCCAGCTGGTACTGGGTCAGGGGATCGTCGGTGAAGGAGCCGAAGGGCCAAGCCGGGATGCTGGAGACGGGGGCCAGGATGAAATCGAACTCCCCGAGGATGCGGGCGTACTCCTCGTGGATGAGGCGCCTCACCTGGGCGGCCTTCCTGTAGTAGGCGTCGTAGTAGCCGCTGGAGAGGGCGAAGGTCCCCAGGAGTATCCTGCGCCTGGCCTCCGGGCCCAGGCCCTCGGTCCTGGACTCCCTGTAGAGGCTCAGCAGATCCCCCCTGCCGGGCGCTCGCAGGCCGTAGCGCACCCCGTCGTAGCGGGCGAGGTTCGTGGAGGCCTCGGCGGCGGCTATCACGTAGTAGGCCGCGACGCTGTAGCGGATGCTCGGCATGGACACGGCCTCGAGCCTGATGCCGGCGGATTCCATGACGCGCCTGGCGGAGGAGAGCACCTTCTCCACCTCCGTGTCGAAGCGGCCCTCCCAGAGCTCCCGGGGAAGCGCGAATCTCAACTTCGACGCCTCAGGGGGGGTCATGGCGGAAAGATCCTCCAGCGGGACCCGCGAGCTGGTGGAGTCCCTCCCGTCCGGACCCGCCACGGCGCCGAACAGCATCCCGCAGTCGCCGACCGTCCTGGCGAGCGGTCCCGCCTGATCCAGGGAGCTCCCGTAGGCGACGATGCCGTAGCGGGAGACCCGGCCGTAGGTGGGCTTCAGGCCCACGCAGCCGCACAGCGCCGCCGGCTGGCGGATCGAGCCGCCCGTGTCGGTGCCGAAGGCGCCGGGGGCCTGCCGCGCGGAGATCCCCGCGGCGGCCCCGCCCGACGAGCCGCCGGGCACCCTGGACAGGTTCCAGGGGTTCCGGGTCGGGCGGAAGGCGGAGAACTCGGTGGACGAGCCCATGGCGAACTCGTCCAGGTTGGTCTTGGCCGTGATGACCGCCCCCGCCGCCCGGAGCCTCGTCACCACCCCCGCCTCGAAGCCGGGCATGTAGCCGGACAGCATCCTGGAGCCCGCCGTGGTCGGGGCCCCCCTCACCAGGAAGACGTCCTTCACGGTGACCGGCAGGCCCCAGAGGGGCTTCGACCGGTCGGGGCCCGCCCCGTCCAGGGCAGCGGCGTCCGCGAGCGCCTTGTCCCGGAGCACGTGGAGGCAGGCCTGCACCCGGGGCTCGGTCTCGTCTATGCGGTCCAAAGTGGCCCGGACCAGCTCGGCGGACGAGAAGTCCCTCTTCAGGAGCCCCTCCCTCGCCTCGGCCAGGGTCAGGGAGGTGAGGTTCGGATCGGACGCCATCAGTTCACCCCGAAAAGTTGATGCCCGCCGCGTCGGGCGGCGGGAGCTGCCGCATGCCCCGGAGTCAGCCCCGGATCCAGCCCCGGGGCGGGAACGCGGGCCCGGAAGTCGCCGGCGGGCATCTAGAATATCCTCGGCACCGAGAAGAAGCGCCCGAAGGTCTCCGGCGCCCCGTCCAGGATCCAGTCCCCGGAACCCACACCCGTCTCCCGGGGCTCGTCCGCGCGGGGCGGCTGGGGGTCCGTCATGGGGGAGTACATGGGTTCGACGCCTTCGGTGGCGCACTCGTTCAGGATCTCCATGTATCCGACTATCTTGGACATCTCCCCCGCCACGCGCTCGAGATCCGCCGAGTCCCCGCCGGGGCCCGGCCCTTCCGTTTCCCCGGCCCCGCGGGCGAGCGAAAGCCTGGCCAGATCCGCTATGGCCCTGGCCGTCCCGGCGTCGACTGCCATATCAGTTCCCCTCCCCGCCGCCGTCCCCGTCCCCGGAGAGCGCGGCCCTGAGAAGCTCGCCGGCCCTGCGGGGCTCCGCCCGGCCTGCGGAGAGCTTCATGAGCCTGCCGACCAGGAACGAGAGAATCTTCTCCTGGCCGGAACGGTACTTGGCCGCCTCCTCGGGATGGGCCTCCACGACTTCCCTCGCCATGCGCCCGAGCTCGCCCTCGTCGGAAATCTGCGCGAGGCCCCTGTCCCTCACGACCTTTACGGGATCGAGGCCCCCGGAGAAGAGCTGCTCCGCCAGCTCCTGGACCTTGCGGCGGCCCAGGGTCCCGTCCTCGTGGAGCCCCGCCAGCTTCGCCATCAGATCCGGCGTGAAGGGCGACTCCAGGGGGCTTATGCCCTCCTTCTGGCAGTGCGGCAGGAAAAGCTCCTCCATCAGCGCGGCCGTCCTCGCGGTGCCCCCGGACGTTCCGGGAAAGGCGGCGACCGCCGAGTCGAAATACTCCAGCGCGCCCCTGCGCTCCATGAGGAGCTGGGCCTGGACGTCCTTCAGGCCCAGGGAGAGGAGCCGGTCCGCCGCCTCCTCCGGACCTTCGGGCAGCTCCAGGCGCAGCCTCTCCACCAGATCGGGGCTTATGTAGACCGGAGGCAGGTCGGGCTGGGGGAAGTAGCGGTAGTCGTGGGCCTCCTCCTTGCTCCGGAGGCTCCTGGTCTCGCCCTTCTGGGAATCGAAGTGCAGGGTCTCCTGGAGGACCCTGCCGCCGGCCGCATAGATCCCCGACTGCCTTCCAATCTCGTATTCTATGGCCTGGCCGACGAACCTGAAGGAGTTCAGGTTCTTTATCTCCCCCCTGACGCCCAGGACGGGGGAGCCCTTGGGCTTGAGCGATATGTTCACGTCGCAGCGGAACTCGCCCTCCTCCATCCTGCCCCTGGTGACGCCCAGCCGGACCAGCAGGCCGTGGAGCTTCCTCAGGAACTCCACCGCCTCCCTGGCGCTCGAGATGTCGGGCTCGGTGACGATCTCTATGAGGGGCGTGCCGGCGCGGTTCAGATCCACCAGGGTGATCCCCCGGCGCTCGTCATGGACGCACTTGCCGGCATCGTCCTCCATGTGTATGCGGTTCAGCCGCACCCGCTTGGGGGATCCGTCGTCCGAAGTTATCTCCAGGCCGCCGCCCTCGCATACGGGGGGGTCCAGCTGACTGGTCTGGAAGCCGTTGGGGAGATCCGGGTAGAAGTAGTTCTTCCTGGAGAACAGGGATCTCTCGTTCACCCTCGAGCCCAGGGCGAGCCCCGCCTTGGCCGCGAGCTCCAGCGCCAGGCCGTTCATGCGCGGGAGAGCGCCCGGCTGTCCCGTGCAGACCTCGCAGATGTTCGTGTTGGGTTCGGCCCCGAACTCAGTGGGGCACGGGCAGAACAGCTTGGTCCTGGTGTTGAGCTGGGCGTGTATCTCAAGGCCGATTACCGTATCCATCTCCATAAGGTACCGTAACCCTCCCCCCGCGCGGCGCGAAGCCCCTTGCCCGGACCGGCCGCGGGACCCTCATCGACGTGTTCCGAATCCGGGCCGGACCCGTTACGGACATGAACCGGACATTTTACGGACTCGAACCGGACCTTTTACGGACTCGAACCGGACCCGTCCGGGACATGTTCCGGACGATGGCACGGGCGGCCGGCGCAGGTCCCCTCCCGGAAAAGCGAACGGCCCCGGAAGGGCGGAAGCACACATATTAGCTGCCGGGCCCTGTCCAGTCAAGCGCGGCGGCGCGGCGATTCCCGCCCGCATCCCGAAGCGAATCATGCCGTCCGCCCGGTCCGGAAGCATGGCTGCAGATGTTCCAGATATGGATATGCCGAAGGCATCCGGCGCCGCAAACGCTTTTCGCGGCCCCGCACACGGTCCCCGTCAGGGCTCGGCAAGGCGAAAAAGTCCGCGCCCGGGCACCCCGGAAGAAACGCTCAGGAACACGGGCTTCTCCGGGCGCTGTCCCGCCCGAGATCCCCCTGCCTCTTGGCAAGCGTCCTGCCCAGAGCGTCCGATCTCTTCATCGTGAGGCGGACGGCGGCCTTCCCCCAGAGCCCTATCCTCCTGCGCAGGGGGAGCTCCCGCACCCTGCCGAGAGATCGCCTGACGCGGACGGCGTCCGATATGACTTCCGGGGCGGTCTTGGCAAGCGCCATGAGCGAAAGCCCCAGAAGAGCTGCCCTCCGACGCCCGGCAAAGGGCTCCAGAAGCGTCCGGACAGCCAGTCCCAGCGATGCCGGGCTCCACACCAGGAAGAGATGGAGGCCCAGAAACATCCACGCGGCAAGGGTCTCCGGCCTGAAACCTCCCCGGCCCGTGCCTCCCAGGATCCAGCCTGCCAGCGTCCAGAAGGTCAGGAAGAGCACGGCAGCTTTGAACAGCCTGGCCTTGCGGGGGGAAAGCCGCGCAAGAAGCGCGGCGGAAAGGAAGAAGAGCGTGGCGGGCAGGAGGGCGAGCTCCGGATTGAAGGCTATCCAGGCGGAGGAGACCCAGACCAGGATCATCCCGAGGTGGGAGGGACAGCGCCGGAGAACCTCCCGCCAGCTTCCCGCAAGTCCTGTCACCGGATAAACCCTCCGCCGTTCCCGTTGCCGCCGCCGTTGCCGTTCCCGTTGCCGTTCCCCCCATCGTGTTCGCCGTTCCTGCCGCCTTCCCGCCCGACACACGCGGTCTCGCGGTAACGCTCGACAAGCCTCTCATGACGGGCGCGTTCCGACTCGTAGGCCCCGCACTTCACCCAGGACGACTTCAGATCTTCAGCCGTAATCCCCCTGCCCTCGGGCAGCTTTATCTCTTCCCTGTAGACCCACCTCTCCGATCGGCCCTGGCCCCTCCTCTCCAGCCACCAGCCGTCCCCGACCACCAGTGCGTTGGGGTCGATGTAGAAGCCCCTTGAGCCGAAGGCGAGATATTCCATGTCGCGGGCAATCTCCTCGAACTCGTCCCAGCTGATCGAGCTCAGATCCGATCCCGCCCAAAGGACGTCGGACCCGCTTTTGCCGCCCCTGGCCAGGGCCTCCCTGGTCTCCTCCAGGAAATTCCTCCGGAACGTCAAGGCGATATCGGATTTCTCCATGGCTGTGAGCCCCCCCCGGGGCCGCAGGCCGGGCATCGCCGCCCGGACACCGGCGCGGCCAAACCTTGAGGGGCCGCCCCTGCCTTTCCGTCCCCTGCCCGCGGCTCTCTAGCGCGCCCCGCTTCCGGTCTTCCTGGCCGACGGCTTCACGGCCTGCTTCGCCGAGGCCCGTCCGGCGGGCTTCCCCGTCCCCTTCGCTGCCGGGGACGCCGGGTCTTTGGCTGCGCCGGCGGCGGTCCCCCCCGCGGTTCCCCCGCCGGCCTTCCTCGGGGAGGCCTTCGCGGCCGCCCTGGAGGACGGCTTCGGGGCGGTTCTTCCGGGACCTTTGGGCAGCTCCTTGGAAAGGGCGGCGCCGCCGGCGCTCCCGGACGGTTCCGGGCAGGGAAGGCTCCCCTTCTTCGGGAGATTCCTCGCGGCACCGAGGCCGACACGGTCCCTGGCGTAGCCTCCTGACCTGTACCACAGCGAGAACAGGTCGTCCTGGCCCATGCCGACGGATTCCGGTCTGGCAGGGGAGATCCTGCACGTCCACCTCTCGTCCAGTCCCAGGCCCTCCCTCTCCAGCCACCAGCCGGTACCCGCCACCACCAGGAAGGGCGCGAGGACATACTGCCGATGGTCAGCGATCTCGTAGTTCACGTTCCTTATGAGCTCCCTAAACTCCTCCCAGCTGACCCTGCTGCTCGGGGAGCCTGCCCAGACTATGTCCTCCTCCCTCCTGCCGTACGCCTGGAGCGCCTGGAGCGTCTCCACGAGAAGGTTCCGACTGTTGGGATCCGTCAGGTCCATCGTTGAAGCCTCCATGAAGCGGTCCAGGGGAAACGCCGCCCGCGGCCTCCCCTGCCCCGGGACGCCCCGGATCCCTCTCCAGGCCGGCGGCGCCGGACGGGGCCCTGTCTATCTGCCGCCGCCGGGCGTTCCGGCGGCTCCGCCGGTCCCGGCCGATCCGGAGGACCCGGAAGCCGCAGGGGCGCCGGAAGACCCCGAAGCGGACGAGGCCCCGCCCGGCCCCGAGGCGGAAGACCCCGGAACGGGCGACGCGCCGCCCGTGACCGGAGCCCCGGAATTCCCGGCTGCGCCTTGCGTCCCGGATTCCATGGCGGCCGACTCTTCCGCGGGGACGGCGCCCCGGACGACCGAAGGCTCGCCGGGGGAGGTCCCGCCGCCCGCTGCGGCTCCCGCTCCGGCTTCGGCTGTCCCCGCGTCCGGTCCCGGCGGCCGGGCACCGGAGGTCCCGGAAGCCTCGAGATCGCCCCTGCTGTTCATCATGGCGATTTCGGCCTGGTTCATCGTGTTCTTGAAGTTCCTGACCTGGTCCTCGTCGAGGTGGCGCTTTATTCCCTCCTCAACGGCCATGCTGGCAAGCCTGTAGGCCTCCCGGGGATTGCGGTTCTCCAGGACCAGCATGAAGGCCAGGTTGTTCGCGGCCTCCGGGGCCAGATCCCCCGAGAGAAGCCTCCGGTAGACGGACTCCGCCTGACGGTACTGGCCCAGATGGAAGAGGACGTTGGCGCGGCCCAGGAGGGCCATGGAGAGCTGGCCCGCCGCCTCGTACTCCCGGAGGGCGAGATCCAGCTCGCCCTTCTTCTCGTAGACCATACCCAGATCGAGGTGCTCCTCCGGAGTAAGGGGGTCGGGAATGAGCATCACCTTGGGGAACACGGAACAGGCGGGGAAGGCCATGATCGACAGGAGCAGCAGGAGGCGGAGGAAAGGCGCGGCGGCGGAGGGCCGGGCCCGGGCGGGAAGCGGCGCCGGCCCCGGGCCGGCGGAGGTCCGGCCGGCCGGAGTTGTGGGGGACGTTCTCAAAAACCACCCCCGCCGGGCCTGATTTCAGGGGCCCCGTAGTCGTCGGCGAGCGCCTCGGACACTCCGCCGCCGGGCGGCTCGGGAAGCGGCGGCACGGCGCGCTGGCCGGGGGCCGAAGCCTCGGGACGCGCCGCGCCTCCGGTCGGTGAAGCGGCATCGGGGCGGGCCGCCGGTGCCGCCTGGCCGGGTTCCGTCATCATGAGGGCGTCTCCGGCGGGGCCGCCGGGCGATGCGGGGTCCGGACTCTCTCCGGCCGCGCCGCCGGGCGAGGCGGGGGCAGGACTCCCTCCGGCCGCGCCGCCGGGCGAGGCGGGGGCCGGACTCCCTTCGGCCGCGCCGGGGGGCGAGTCGGCCGGCGCGGGGGATCCGGGAGCGGCGGGGGCGGCACCGGGCTGGACCGTGCCGGAGCTGAGCTCCGGAAAGTCCCTGGCCTCCACCACTATGGTGAAGTTGCCCATCTTGTACCACTGGGTCAGGAACTTGCCCCAATCCATGAGCTCCTGCTGGACGAGTCCCGTGTTCACCACCACGCCGTCGAAAGTGTAGCCCGCCACGACCATGAAGTGCCCCATCACGACCGGGCCGACGCCCTCGTCCACCTGGACCACGACGGGGATCTGCTTGTTCACGAACTCCACCAGATCCTCAGGCTTGGCCGAATAGAACCTGGCCTTTGCCCCTTTGGAACGAGCCCAGATGACCAGATCGGGCCCGATCGAGCCCCGCAGCTCCCAGCGCTGGACTCCGTTCGCCACCTCCTCCAGGGTGACCGGGAAACCCATGTAGTTCATGACGGCGGCGAGGCTCGCCGGGCCGCAGAGCCTGGAGTCGTCCGGGTAGAAGGGGAGTCCCAGGACCAGGCGGCTGTCCTGGGGCATGTCGAAGGGCTCGGCCGGAGGGCGCCGCGAGACGAAAGGAAGGCAGGAGCAGGCGAACACCGCTATGAGCGTTGCCGCCGCCAGCGACATGAAGGGCGCGGACCGCGAAGCGGTCCCGCCGTCCGGCCCGCGCCGCAGGGAGCGGGCCCACGAGGAGGAGACGGAGGTCGGGAGGCAGGGTGGCATGATGACTTTCCGGAACGGTACGGGATTCGCCTCTATGTAGTGAGGCAGGAGTCGCAACTGAAGATTTTAACTTAAAAGCTCCCCCATTAGAAGGGCTTCCGCCCGGCCGCCTCCCCTAATGCTTGCCTTTCCGCTCGGGACAGCCGTTCCGCGAGGCACCAATCGCCTCGGAAATCCAGCTTCGTGCGGCCCGTCCGAAAACGGAACGGCTGGATGGAGAATTCCGGAAAGGAGCATGCCGATAACTGAACCGTGCGGATTCAGGATGCGGGAACCGGGGCTCCATGGCCGAAGGCCAGTTTTTTTTCCGGCGTCTAAGCGCGAGGGAAGCGGCACCCCCCCTGGCCCCATGAAGTGCCCTTAGCCAACCTTCTGCCTATCACAAAATAAAAAAATTTTCCAATGATCATAATCCCTTTTTCCACAGCGACCACTGCTTCCATTGCTTCCTATCCGCAGGATCTCCCGCATGCCCTCTCGCGGAATATATTATTTCACGTGCCATGCCAGCTTTTTGACATCGACTAGTTCATAATTCAGGTCAAACTGGAGGATACGCAACTGATCATACATATATTTTCTTGATAATTCATGATATGTTAGCATGATGATACACTTTTGCAACTATTCATGTCGATTATCACAATCACTATTATCTTAAACATCAAGAATTATAACGATATGCAATATATGCATCGTTATGATGCGTATATATTAAGACTACAACATCTCAACATAAACCTGAATTCAAAAATTGCTCAATCACAACTTGAGTATTATATGAAGAATGCATCAGTCTCTTCCTTTTAATAAAGTTTCCTGCAATCCTATATGTTTAAGAGATTATTAACACTTTTCCAAACATTTATATCATCATTAAGAGTTGACAGTCCTGTCTTGACCAACAAATGTTGGAGCATACCAGACAATATTTAAAAACTAAAATTACAATATCCTGGAAAGGACGAGCTAAGCCAGCCTGCTGATCCATCTTCACCGGCGAGAGCTTCAGCCACTCGAGGATGAAGCCAGGCGTCTTGCCGGTAATAATCGCCATGATGGCATCGCTGGCTTTCAAACCGGTTTTTCGGCAGGAATCAATTATATATACCCCATCAGGTCTGCGTTAGCCTGAGCAGTCTTAAGATATTTTAAACAGCCAGATATCTTGTCGTGCATCTTGATGGGACGAATACCCTGCACGGCGAGTTATGCGAAACTTCGCATCATAACTCGCGGAACAGTCGATAAGGTACCCAGTGATTGACAGAGTTGTCACTTCCTGGACAAGAAACGAGAGCGGACTGGACAGGCTGGCCCGGATGATGAAGGTACTGGCCACATGCCAAAAACGCAAAGCCAGCTCATACGATTACATTTTAAAATGTAGTTAGTCCAGGTGCGAAAGTGAGGATCACCCTTCCATGCTTGATCTGTAATATCAAAACCAATTGTTTATGATTGAATCTGGCTCCTGAAAAATTTCCCGGAAACATTTTTTTATACCCAAGGCGTTCTCTCGATAACGGACGGAGCCTTATAAAGCTGCAATTCCATCTTGGATATGCGATAGGCTATAGGTCGCGAGAATTCCGTCTGAAGGTTATTGAGAGGCGGATGCGATGTCGGCAGAAAGCCAGCTGCAGAACGCTTAGGACCAGGCGGAGAGTCTTTTGGGGACGGCTTTGCTCTCGCCTGACATCCTTCGATAAGAGGCTCCTGGTTGAGTTGCAAGGAGTACTATGGAAAGTTCTCGTAAGTCCGCTGAGAGGCATCCGGGAGGGTGGGGCGAGGCGGCCGGGAGAGGGAGGTGAGATTGCTGAGCATCTGGCGGAAAATTGATTTATCTGAAGCTTCCGGAACGTCCTTGCGGAATTATTGAAACCCCATGGATGACGCCGCCGTAATAAGTCGCCGAGGGCCATCTGATGAAGAATATGGATGAGTCGGTGGCGATGGAAAATGGTGATTGGGCAGTCGCCACCCCACAATATCTAATGCTTTCACCAATCACTTGCCTCCCAGAACCCTCTGACTGGGGGATGCAAACGGTCCCATGTTAGCCTCACCGTCTTATTACGGTTCCGTCATGGATGCCTGATTTTGATGGTTGGCAACAGGAAATTTTACTCCAAAACCTTTATAGAAAGCATCCTGAGCCGTTTCATCAGCTTACGGACCTGAAGCGGAAGAAAGCGGGGAACGCCGTGGGGCCCTGCAGCGGGGCCCTGCAGCGGGGACGGGCACGGGTGCCTGTCCGTCGCATTGGCACCGAAGCCGGTGCTGGAGCCAGTACAATTTGCGGCGCTGACACCGAATCCGGTACTGGTTCTGGCACCTGCACGGGAACCGGCAGGGCCTTGACGACTGGGCGGGCAGGAATTTCCGGGGGGCACGCCGGCCGCCGCGCTCCCGGTGCAGCCCGGCTGACTCGGGGGGCGTGTCGGGGAGAGGTGCCGGAGCCGCAGTCGCTGCCGGGGCGGCGGAAGAGCGGACGGCGGTCGCGAGGTGTTCGGGATGGCGCCCGGGCGGGCCGAGCCTTTTGACCCCACCCTCGGATGGGCCCATCGGGCCTGTCCTCGTTTTGGATCGCTCCGGAGAAATCCGGAGAATTTTCTTTCAAGGCTAAGGCATTGAAATCATTCGGGAAAGCGGAATTAATGCTACACTTGGCACGGGTGTCGGGGGAACCTGGAGGACGCCCGCGTTCCCGGGGAGCGCGGGCGTCCCGCCAGTCTATTCGGCAAGGCTGCCGGCCGAAAGGACAGGGCTGTCAGTTGGTGTAGAGCTGATAGCTCACGTAGCTGTCGGTGGTGTTCTTGACGGCGAGGAAGTAATCTCCAGAACTCACTGGGTACCAGGCGCAGATGCCTATGCTGGCGGTGTCGGTGTCGTAGCTGACCAGGTTGCCGGAATCGTCGTAGACGTAGAGGTCAAGGTCGTAGCGGGAGTCGGCGGTAACCGTCGCGGTGGCGGTCTCGCCGCCCCGGTAGCTGAAAGTGTAGATGTCCGTGGCGTACGGCTCCACCCGGTCGCGGTGCCTGACGCTCCGGCCGACGGGGCTTCTGGAGCCGCTGTCCGCGGCCGAGAGCTCTATCTGGGCCGCGAGCTGGTCGTTCGAGGCGGATCTGGCGAGTTCCGCGGCCTCGGCGAAAAGGACCTCGGGATCAGTCACCGGCTCGTCCGTGGGGACGGAACCGGCCGGCGCCGGGTCGCCCTCGATCCCGACCTTCCCCGTTTCGGAATCCTCCGTGCCTGCGGAGGCCAGGAGTTCCGCCGCGGCCGCCAGCGTGTAG
>JAISEQ010000442.1 GCA_031264045.1 Deltaproteobacteria bacterium | reverse complement strand
CTACACGCTGGCGGCCGCGGCGGAACTCCTGGCCTCCGCAGGCACGGAGGATTCCGAAACGGGGAAGGTCGGGATCGAGGGCGACCCGGCGCCGGCCGGTTCCGTCCCCACGGACGAGCGGTGACTGATCCCGAGGCCCTATTCGCCGAGGCCGCGGAACTCGCCGGATCCGCCTCGAACGACCTGCTCGCGGCCAGATAGAGTTCTCGGCCGCGGACAGCGGCTCCAGAAGCCCCGTCGGCCGGAGCGTCAGGCACCGCGACCGGGTGGAGCCGCACGCCACGGACATCTACACTTTCAGCTACCGGGGCGGCGAGACCGCCACCGCGACGGTTACCGCCGACTCCCGCTACGACCTTTACCTCTACGTCTACGACGATTCCGGCAACCTGGTCAGCTACGACACCGACACCGCCAGCATGGGCATCTGCGCCTGGTACCCAGTGAGCCCGGGAGATTACTTCCTCGCCGTCAAGAACACCACCGGCAGCCACGTGAGCTATCAGCTCTACACCAACTGACAGCCCCGTCCTTTTCGGCCGGCAGCCCTGCCGCCTCGTCTGGCGGGACGCCCTCGCTCCCCGTGAACTGGGGCGTCCTCCATGTTTCCCCCGACACCCGTGCCAAGTTTTGCAGAAATTCCGCTTTCCCGAATGATTTCGATGCCTTAGCCTTGGAAAAAAATTCTCCGGATTTCTCCGGAGCGATCCAAAACGAGGACAGGCCCATCCGAGGGGGGGGGGCTAAAAAGGCTCGGCCCGCCCGGGCGCCGTCCCGAACACCTCGCGACCGCCGTCTGCCCTTCCGCCACCCCGGCAGCGACTGCGGCTCCTGCACCTCTCCCCGACACGCCCCCCGAGTTAGCCGGGCTGCACCGGGAGCGCGGCGGCCGACGTGCCGCCCGGAAATTCCTGCCCGCCCAGCAGTCCCGGCACTGCCGGTTCCCGTGCAGGCGTCAGAACCAGCACCGGATTCGGTGTCAGCGCTGCAAACGGTGCTGGTTCCTGCACCGGCTCCGGTGCCAATGCGACTGACAGGTGCCCGTGCCAGTCCCCGCTGCAGGGCCTCGCGGCGTTCCCCGCATTCTTCCGCTGCTTCTGGTGGTCCCCGTTGCCGCTGTCCCCCCGGAACCTGCCCGCGACGGGGGACGCGGACGCTCCGGGCCGTGGCCTCCGGGCACTCCCCGCCCCCGGGCAGGAGGCCCCTCCGGGCCTGGAGGGGACGGCGCGTTCCGGTCAGACAGCCGGTGTCGCGAGAAGCAGGAGCGGGACGGAGCCGGGCAACTCGTGCCCGGCGGGCCGGTCCGGCGAGGGGCGAGGGTCCTTTCACGAATAGCCTGCCTCTGACGTCCAGGAAGAGCGAGACTGGCGAGCGATCTCTTTCCGGTCCGGCGACACCAGGAAAAAAATTCTTCAACCCAAGCCCCTCTGTCAAGGCGGTCAGTTGAGTTGTTGAGTTCCCAAACGGCGGGAAAACCTTTAGCGTGGTGCGATATGATTTGTTGACTGCAAATTTTCTCATTTTACGTTTATATAAAGATTTTTGAGATGGACCTGCGGAAATTGTGTTAAGAATGATAAAAATCATTTTCAAATCCGTAAGCTGATGGAACGGCTCTGGATCCTTTCTCTATAAAGGTTCTGTAGTTAAATTTCCCGTTGCCAACCCTCAAAATCAGACATCCATGACGGAA
This sequence comes from Deltaproteobacteria bacterium, assembly GCA_031264045.1. Taxonomy (GTDB): domain Bacteria; phylum Desulfobacterota; class Desulfarculia; order Adiutricales; family Adiutricaceae; genus JAIRZX01. The sequence goes on along the minus strand of JAISEQ010000442.1, from coordinate 8,012 downwards.
CCGTAATGAGTCGGTGAGGCTGACATGGAACCTTTTCCGTCCCCCAGCCAGAAGGTTCTGGGAGGCAAATGATTGGTGAAAGTATTAGATATTGTAGGGTAGCGACTGCCCAATCACCATTTTAGGTTGCCGCCGACTCATCCATATTCTTCATCAAATATCCCTCGGCGACTTATTACGGCGGCGTCATTCATGTGGTTTAAAAAATACCGAAAGGCCGTTCCGAAGCTTCCGACAAATTTATTTTTCGCCAGCTACCCATCTTCACTTATATAATCAGAATGCTACCATCTTTCCAGTAATCGTCTGTGCGGCAGGCCACGACCCGCCTCCAATTACGGACTGATCATTTTCGCTTGGGAGGCACCGGGAGTTCAGCCGTGCATTCAGAGACAAAGAGACAAAAAGGAAGAGACAAGAGGACGGGAATCCTCTTGGGGAGCGGGAAACCTTTACCGGTGGAGGCACTTTGTGCTATCATGGACATTGAGGAGGGATAGTCGCCATGCCTGACAAGAATCCCGATAACCTCGTTAGGTGCCCCGAAATCCCGGTCAGTATCCTGGCACAGAGCTCCACGGCACCCAACGGAAAAATTCCTGACAGCTCTCCGTCTGACGGCGAGTCTGCCCTGGCCCTCAATAAATTTATGGTGCAGATGTACGGGAGCCGGTCCACCGCAGACGAACAGGCACCCGGGAAAACGAGGCATTGGAGATGATATCAGTTCGGCTCAAAGTGTTCATGTGGGCCATCATCGTTACGTTTGCTGTCATCGCCGCAGTCCCTACCAGCCGGGCACGGGGAGATACGGCATCCATCTGGAACGCTTTTGGCGAACCATCGCAAACTACAGGGCCGACACTTATCCGCAAGGCTCTCGTCAGGGGTCCCGTGATAACTGTGCCAAAGGGACAGGCAACCGCAGGACAGCAGGCTCCTAATACAGTTTCATTGGAGGCGAAGCCTTCTTATATTGCAGATATTCAGTGGTTCATAGGCATAATCGCTTCTGTTATCGTTGGGTGCTTGGCTATTGTCTCAACGTGTTTCGGATTTGTCCTCAAAGGCATGTCAAATAAAATTGAAACCGGCCTGACCGGGTTAGATGTCAGGATAACCGGGTTAGATGACAGGATAACCGGGTTAGAAGCCAGGATAACCGGGTTAGATGCCAGGATAACCGGGCTAGAAACGAAAATGGATGCCAATATAGCCAGGATGGATGCCAATATAGCCAGGCTTGAAGATAAAATGGATACCAGGATAGCCAGAGTTGAAACAGAGATTGGCAAATTATCTGAGATAGTCACCAATTTGCGGGTGTATATCGCATACGCACTGTCTTCAGTGAAGAGACGGCGTGTTTCTGGCCAAACACCCCCCCCCCTCTTCCCGGCAGACGATACCGCCAGCGCGGAAAACCCTGCCCAGATAGCACCGGCGACAGCTGAACCGATAAAGACCATCTCCGAGTGACCGCCGCTCAGCCGGACCCCGCATCCGCCCACGATCCCAACGGGGTGCCCAGTAGTGATCCTGCCCAGTAGCCCTGCATTCAGTCCAAACTTCGCGGGAACCGCCCCGTGTCCGAGGCTTCCGCTGCGCAAGCCAGGTTGCTGAGTGCCGATGCAGGCCCTCCGTCCGGGAGAACCGGAACCGGCCTCCCTTCGGCTTAAGACGCGGGGGTTTCCCGCGGCGGTTGCCGGGCCGACTCCGCATGCCTCAGCCGCATAATCCGGATGCCCCTGCACGATGGCGGGACCGGCGGCCGCGGCCTCTCCCAGACCGGACAGCCCCGGACTTTCCCAAACGCGGCCGCCGAAGCCTTCAGCGATGTCTGTCCGACATGAACCGCACGCCGTTGACCTGGACTGGGACTCCCCCGAGGAGGGCCATTTTCAAACCCGAACGTGAGCGAACCTCCCGTCGGCCGCATCTGCTTGGACGTCGCGGAACCGCCCTTGAGCCGCAGCCGCTTGGACGTGGCGGAACTGCCCTTGAGCCGCAGCCGCTTGGAATGAGATGGCCCCCCTAAAGCCTCATCGCGGGGTATCAATCTAAAATCCCCGCCTCCCGGCGGATTCCGGGAAGCGGAGATCCAACGAGCCTATATGGAGGGGGTCTTTTTCAGGCCAGAAAATCCCGCACCAGGCTGTTGAAGTGCTCGGGGCCGCAGGGCTCGGAGTCGAAGACCGGGCTCCCGAAAAGATCGAAGCACTCGAGAATCTCCTCGTCGGTCGGGGGCGTACCGGTCTCCAGGACGAGCATCCTGTCGTAGCGCCCGAAGTTTATCCGGAAGTCCGTCGCGTCCCACCGCAGGAAGGTTGGTATGCCGTCGGGATCCAGGAACATGGAGCGTATCCAGGCCGGGGTGATGACCATGGTCTTCCCGTCCTCAAGCTCCTTGAGCTTCGCGTCCCCCACCATCGCGGAGAGGCAGTTGGCGGTGGGAAGGCAGCTGACGCCCTCCCTGGCGCAGAAGTCGCGCATGTCCGGCAGGCAGTTGCGGCCTATCACGAGCCGCGCCTGGGAGCGGTCCGATATCCTCCCGTCCGCCAGGGCCTCCCTGAGCTTCGCCTCCAGCTCCTCTATGACGCAGTGGTAGCCGGGAGGCAGGCGGATGAGGCTTATGTCGTAGAGATCCTCCAGGGGCGCGAGCGCTCCCTTCAGCTCCTCGTCGAAGATGCCGCAGGCAATCAGGATTCTCTTCTCTCGCAAAGGCTGGCCTCCGTCTGCCGATGGGGCCCGGCGGGTCCTGTCCCCGCAGGGCATGTCGGGCGGGGCCGGCCCAAGTCAGCCGCTCCGCCCCTGTGGCGGCCCTCCGGGGGATGCGGGGTCCGGGAGGGCGTCCGCGCCGGGCATCGTGCCAGGCACGGCGGGAAAGGTATCTTGCGAACGGCCGTCTCCGGAAGGGCTGTCTCCGGAAGGACTTTCTCCAATAGGGCTGTCTTCGGAAGGCGTTTCGCCGGGACCGCATCCTGCGGATCTCTCCGCGTCTGAACCGATACCGCCGATAATCCCCGGTCCGCAGGGGTCTCCGGCGGATCGCGCGCCGTCCGGAATGTGCGCGTCCGAGCCGGCGGCGCCGGAAAGGCCTGCTCCCGTCCGGCTTCCGGACGGCTGGTCAGCCGCGTCTTCAAGGACCGGAAACGCTGTGGTGGGAGAGTCCGGCCGCCGGGAGTCCTCGGAAAGGCACCGGGAAACGTGACCGTCTCCGGGTGCGGGGCAGGCGCCGGGAACCGGCCCGGACCCGTGTTCCGGCCCGGGTTCCGGCACGGAGCGGGAAGCGCCGGCCGGTTCCGTGGTCCATGGCGGAAGGCTCCCCAGGCGGGAGGGCGGGGGCGGGGAGGCCGGTGCCCGCGCCTTCAGCGGGCGGGCGGGGACCACCTCCCCGGTGAAGATGACCAGAAGCAGTATCAGGAGCTCCAGGGAAGACTCGAAGCTCCCTATGAAGGGGAGCCCCCAGGCCCCGTAGGAGACACTCAGGAATTCCGGGAAGAACAGGGCCAGGATGCCCGTGTAGGCGTTCGCGGCGCACAGGAACCACATGCCGGTCGCCACGGCGCGGCGGGGGGGGGATCTGAGGAGCATTATCTCGGCGAACGACGCGGCGAGCATGAGGGCCACTGCCCCCACGGCGAGCCCCGCTACGCGGGTGCCCAGCCAGAGGGCCAGGTACGGGACGCCGTTCAGGGCCATGTCGCCCGAGCTGATCAGGCCCACCTGGTGGATGAACTCGGCTCCGGCTCCCCAGGCTCCCGCCAGCCGATACACGGCGTGCTGAAGCGAGAGCATGAATGACCCGGAGAGCGGGCTCCGGCCCTCGAAGATCCAGGAGAACAGGGGCAGCAGGAGCCGGATGCCGAAGTGGGAGGCGGCCCAGGCCGCGGCCGCCAGGAGCGCCGCGGCGACCGCGGCGAGGATCTTGATCCTCCTGCTCCCCGGGACGACCGCGAAGACAGGGGCCGCGGCAACCATCCACATTCTGGCGGAGTAGTGGTCGCCGGTCAAAAGGAGCATCGGGACCGGGAGGAGGGCTGCGGCGAGGCACAGCACGGCGTCCAGCCACCCCTCCCCCCTGACGCCCACGGACGCCGCCGCGAAGGGCATGAAGCACAGGCACAGCCACTGGCCCATGTGGACGGATTCCATGAGCGCAGCTGCCTGCCCGACCGGCAGGAGGAAGACGGCGAGGAAGTACGCGAACCCGACCGCCGTGGCCGCCAGGTACAGGCGGTGGGCCAGCCTCGGGACCTCCTCCAGGGGCCCGGAGCGGGGATCCGACCACGCCCGCCGCCTCAGCGCCATGGGCCGGATGCTCCGGATCAGAAGACCGCAGGCCACGGCCGAGAGGGCGAACCACCCGAGCCAGGACCTGTGCGCCATGGGAGTCAGGAGATGCCCCGCGAACCCCAGCGCCGTCAGGGCCGCCGGCACGGTGAGGAACAGGGCTCGGCTCAGGGGGTGCATCGGGAGTGTCCTTCTGCGCCGCCCGCTTGCCGTCCGGAGGCGCAGGCCATTATCGCAGACCTCCCGCGCGGGGTAAAGCCGGACAGGACAGGAGAACGGGCCGCCCGCGAGAGCCCGCGGCGGGCGGCGCACGTCCGGCCGCCGACCGTCCCCCGGGGGCGGCCGAGGCCGCCCGCGGGCAGAAAAGACTTGCCTCCTCATGCGGGGCGGTCAGTTGGGGAGAACGTCCCCCTCCCCGCGGACGACCAGCGTCCTTCCGTCGTGCGCGACCCTGCCGGTCTCCTTCAGCCTCTTCATGATGCGGGTGACGCTCACCCTGTGGGCGCCCACCAGGAAGCCCAGATCCTCGTGGGTGAGCGGCATGTCCAGGACGTAGGACCCCTCGCTCCCCTTGCGGCCGTGCTCCCGGGCGACGTTCAGGAGCACGCCGTAGAGCTTCTCCTCAAGGTGCGTCTGGCTCATGGCCTCTATGCGCTCGGTGAGGTTCGCGATGCGCCCGGCCATGTTGCGGATCACCGTGAGCCCCATGGCCGGGTGCTTCAGTATCATCCGCTCGAAGCTGGACTTCGTGAAGCCGCAGGTGACCGTCTGTTCCACGCAGGAGGCCGTGACGGGATAGGGGAAGGCCGTCTCCATGTCGTTCAGGATGTACTCCCCCAGGTAGTCGCCGGGCTTGCGGATGTCAAGGATGAGCTCCGTCCCGTTCTCCATCATGCGGCTCAGGCGGATCCTCCCGCTCTTGATGAGGAAGATGCTCCTGGCCGGCTCCCCCTGGCGGAAGACGGCGTCCCCCGCCTGGAAGACGTGGCGCACCAGGGTGGCCGCGAGCGCCGAGAGCTCCTCCGCCGTGAGCCCGGAGAATATCCACATCTCCCCTATGCAGAAACGTGACCAGCCGCCCTCTTCGGAAGGGTTCATCGAGTTGCAGGGGCATCCGTCGTCCGCGCTCATGGGTGGCCTCGCGTCTCCCGAAAGGGACTGGTTCCTGTCACGACACTTTTAATGTTATAAAAAAACTGACAATAAAGCAAGGCCTTTCCGGCGTCCGGGTCCCCGATGCCCCGGGCGGGCCCCCGCCGCCTTCCGGGCGGGGGCCTCTCGGGTCCGGCGCCCGCCGGGACGGCGCTGTGGGCCGGGGCGGGCGGTGCCGGTTCCGGCCTAGATGAGCTTCTTCCCGGCATCGGGGCCCGGGGAGAGGCTGTAGACGGAGTCCACAGCGATCTTCACGGCGTACTTGGGACCGGGCAGATCCGGCATGGCCTCCTTCACGCCCTTGGACACCAGCTCGAAGACCGGCCCGGAGGTCACGAGCTCGGCCCTGCCCTTGATCTGGTATCCGGTCATCTTGTCTATGACCGCCACCGCCACCTGGGGGTTCTCCTCCAGGGCCTTGCGGGTCTTGAGCGAGAACAGGTCGGCGAAGACCAGGTTCTCGTCGTCCAGCACCTTCAGCGTGCCCTTGGGGGCCAGGTTGGGCACCCCCGCCTTGTCGGCGGTGCCGACCCAGGCGAGCTTGCCGGACAGGAAGTCCTTTATCTCGGGTGTGAGTTTCGCCATCAGGGTTTCCTCCTTCTAAGGAAAGTCTGTGCGGCCCGGGCACTTCTCCGGCGCTGGGAGGCCCGGGGCTCCCGCGGCGGCCCCCCGAACGGGGGGCGCGTTCAAGTCCTGACACTTTCAGGGTACACGGCCCGGCGGTCCCGGGCTGTAGCAACCGCCACAAAATCCGGACAAAAAACGCGGGCGCGGACCGCACCCCGGAACTCGGGTGCGGACTGCGGCCATCTGGAGCACGTCCACCCGGACGCCCCTCCCCGGACGGAGCCCGGTCGGAAGGGGCTCAGGCCAGGCTCCGAAAGGCGCGTAGGCCAGGCGGCGAAGCCGGTGCCCAGAGGCGCTCGCCGGGAAGATGCACGACGGCCCGCGCCGAGAGGACGCCCGGCGGAACACGCCTTAAAGGGGGACGGGAAAGGCTTCGGACAAGGAAACAGGCAGGTCCGGAGAGCAGCGGATGCCCGGAGGCGGCATGACCCAGCGACCGACCCGGGCCACCGCATGGCCCGGCGAAAGGGCGGGAGCGGGCCGGGAAAGCTGGCCGGAGACTTTGCGGAATGGCCGGAAAAGGAACCGATACGCTGGAGAAAAGCCTGTAAAATGAATGAGTTGCTTTCAGATAAGAATGAAGCTGAACGCAAATCTTCCTGACCCATGAATTACCCGGCCGTACGGCAACCGGAACCTTCGGCCGGGACTTGACCCGGCTTTCCGCCGACAGTCCCGGGAGGGTCCGGACGGTGGGATCGGAACCGGCAGGCAGAAAGCGGGCGCAGATTCAGTATGTCATAAAACAGTTAAAATGAAGAAATTGTCTCTCAAACGTAAAGCGTTGGAACGAATGGCGTGCCCAATAGGGCAGGAAGCGGCATTAAGAGAGGGGCGGGACGGGCAGAGCGTCTGTCTTGCGGGCGGCGGCGGGACCGCCTTCTTCTTTATCGAGGCAGGCAGCCTTCCCCTTTTCCGGACAGGCAGCCTTCCTACAGGCATCCTTACTCTAGAAGAGTCTGGACAGAATCCTCCCGAGGTAAGGCGAATCGAACAGCTTTCCGGCCCGGCGGCCCCCCTCCCCAGCTCGCGCCCTTCTCCCGAGCCGGGGATCCTTGAGGCTCAGGGCAAGCCGCTCCATGCCCCTATATGCCTCGCGGGCCCCTCCTGGGCCTGGGTCAAGCAGATCCTGCACCCCGGCCGCCGCAAGAGGGACGTCCGGCCCCTCCAGGTAGGAGGCGGACTTCAGGATCCTCGCGCAGAGCCTCACCTCGTCCGGAAGGACGGCGAACTCGTCTTCGGGGAGGGGCTTCCCGTAGCCCGGGAGATCGTCGAAGAGACCCTGCTCCATGGCCTCGGCAATCTTTCTCTCCGCCACGAGGGCTATGGCGTCAGGGCTTATCATGTCCACCTGTGGCCTGGGGGGGTCCCGGAATGCTGGTCCCGGTGAGCGGGTCCGGGGATGCGGCGGCCTGCGGAGGCACAGCCGCAGGGGATCCGGGGCGGAGGAACCCCCGGCGGCCCCGGAGCCGGGGACGCGGGACGGCGACCGGACTCCCCCCCTTTGCCAGCTCCCTCCCGGAGCCGGGAGACGGGGCGGCAGGACGGATGCCGGGGCCTGCCCCACGGGCAGGCGGGGACGGCGCCCCGCCTCCCGGCCGGAAACCGGACCCGCCGGCCGCACCAATAATATAGTCTCCCCCGAGGCCCTGTCAAAGCCGCCCCCTGCCGCGACAGCCCCGGGAAAGACCGGGGATCTCCCCGGACCGGAAGGCCGGGGAGACCGGCTTCCCCGGCCGGAACGGGCCGTCCGGCGGCCCGGATGGCGGCGCTGCCGGCAGGGGCGCGGGGGCAATCCGTTTCGCCCGGGGCCGTCAACTGTCTTGCGCGAGGAATCCCCCGGAGCTTGCTCCGGGGAGGAATCGCTCCCTCCTTCCCCGGATCTCACGGCGGCGGGGCACGGAAAACGGGAGGAATTGCCGTCTGATCTCTTCTATGGT
>JAISEQ010000379.1 GCA_031264045.1 Deltaproteobacteria bacterium | reverse complement strand
CTGGGGGTAGGGGGTGTGCTCTGTCTCTGGGGCTGGGGTGTGGAGGGGCGGGGAGGAGGAAGGGATGGGAGGAAGGGAGGAAATCCAGGGGGTGGAACGCGGTCAAACGGTCCGAAACTGTCCGGTGATGTAGAAAAACAGATACAGGAGCTGTTTTGCGGGAATCTTAAAACTGGAAGGGCTTTGACGGTTTCATGCCGATGCGGCGCTGGCGATCCGGCTGTTACGTAACCGGGTGCCCCGCAAGCGTTTTGCCGGGTGACCTTGACCCCCCCCCTGGAAGGCCTGAAGCCGGAAGTCCCTCCCTTGCCGAGGTTCATTGCGGCGCACGGTGACCTCTGCGGGGGTCAGGAATGGGGATGTGGTGATCTTTTTCATTTTATCCAATAATATTTTTGAACCGTCCCTTTGGGTTGCCCTGAGTCATATGCGGCATGGCGGGTCAGGTTTCAGTTATGAGCCGTCCGGGAGAGATACGACCGTAAAGCTTTTTTCATCGGAAAGTTCATTTTTTTGATCCTGGAGGATGACTTGCGTCCGCCGAAATGTGATATTGGTACCCGGGGAGCGGCGCTTGCGGCCGTCTCCCCGGGAAGGCCGGGCCGCAGATCTTCCGTCGCGGGTGCTTCGGCACCCACGGTCCGCCTTCCTGCGGTTCTCCGCAGCGTTTACCGTTTCGGAAACGGCCCCTCCCCCGCGTGCCGGGGAACGGAAGGGCCGGAGGGCCCCATCCGGGACTTGTCCCCGGGGCCGTTCGGCCGCCCGGTCTGGAGGAAGGGACCTAAGGACGGGCCGCGGAAGGCCGTCCCCCGCCACGCGGCGAAAGGCAGCGGGGTCGGACACGATCCCGGAGGGAATAGGGGCTCTCCGGGAGCGCCCGTCACCCGCCGCCCCGAGGCCGCCGGGGAACGCGGGCGCCAGAAGGGGGCGCTTCGGGGAGCGCAAGCTCCCCGCGCCGCGGGATCAAGGCCGCAGGGCCAGATCCCGCGGCGGAGGCCTTCCAAGGCTCAGGTTAGGGAATAGTAGAGATACGGCCGGTCCTTTTTCGAGGGGGGACCGGCCGTTTTTATTTCAGCGTTGCCTCGGAAGACGTGATGGGCGGTTCCTGTGACCGGGTAGACGCAAGCTGGAACAGGGGCAGGTGCAGGCGTCCGGTCAGGGACCAGGAACGGGGCAGGGAAAGCGGCCGAGGTAGGCCTGGCCTGTTGGGATGGCGAGAGCCGGGCTGGCCTGCTCTCCGTTACGGCTTTCGGAACTGGGATGGCCTGAAGGCGGCCAGCCGCAGGAAAGGCCTGAAGGCGGTCAGCCGCGGGAAAGGCCGGTCCGCCGCAGGCAATGAGGATAGGAGGCCAGCGCTTCGGGATCCGGCATCTCCGTGTTATCCGGCAGGAACCATCCGCAAGCTTCCCCGGGCCCCGTAGGCCTGCTCCTGGTCGCCGGCAAATCCCCCGCGTGTCTCCCGCCCCCCTCCGACCGGAATCCCCGTTCAGGGGCAAAGCCGCGGATTTTAGGGCTCCCGGCCGGTTCATGTGTGATATCATAGCCGGGTTCCGGGCTGTCCGGGACAGCTTGAGCTTTCGCTTCAGCGCCACGACGGGCCCCCTTCCCCCCGGGAGGCCGCAGGCGGCCGCATCAGGCCCCGGGGCGCGAGATCACCTGTGGGCCTGCGGCGAGACGCCGGGCCCGGAAGGGCCCGTGCCAAGTTGCTCACCTACCGCCGGGGTCCAGAGAGCGACCCGTTCCACTACATATACGCCTCCAGCGGCTGGCTAAGGAACTACGACCCGCCCGGGGAGTTCCCCTTCTGGGTGAACCTGGAGCCCACCAGCCGCTGCCAGCTAGACTGCATCTTCTGTTCCAGGAGACTTTCCGGGAGGCCCGTCGGCGACATGGACACGGGGATGGCCAGCGCCATTTTCCGCGAGGCGGGAGGGCGTCCGGGTGCCGCGGTGCGCTTCACCGGGTGGGGCGAGCCCCTGCTGCACCCCCGGATAGGGGATCTGGCCGCCTCGGCCAAGCGCGAGGGGCTGAAGCTCAAGATCTACACGAACGCCCTGGCACTGACTCCCCGCCTGTTCGATCTCTTCATGGACATCGGGGTGGACGACCTGCAGTTCTCCCTCCAGGGCCTGGACCCCGTCCAGTACGAGTTCAACCGCAGGGGGGCCCGCTGGGAGGAGACCGAGCGGAGGATCCTCATGGCCTCGCGGAGGAGGGGGTCCCGGGGCAGGCCGTTTCTGAGCATACTCACCTCGGTCCTGGCGACCGAGCTCGAAGGCCACGATCCGGGAGCCTTCTCGGAGAGGTGGCTGGAGCACGTGGACAAGGTGGCGGTCGATCTGACCAACCTGAACTTCGTGTCGGGGACGAGGGAGGCCATGCCGTATCTGGGGAGCCAGTCCTCCGGGCTCGCGAGGGGGAAGTGCGTGGACGTGTTCCTGGCCCTGGAAGTCAAGTACGATGGCTCCATCCAGTTCTGCGGCCAGGACTCGGAGGCGAGGGAGTGCCACACCGTCGGCCGCTTCGGGGAGATGGGCCTCGCCGAGGCCTGGAGGCACCCCCGCCTGGAAGCCCAGCGTGAGATGGTGGGACGGGCGCTGGGCCACGAGGGTTCCCCCGTATGCCGGAACTGCTACCACAACACCGACAAGTACGATTTCTTCAAGCGGGCCCTGGAGGCGGGCGCCGGGGCCGGCGGCGCCGCAAACGACCGCGGGGCCGCGATCCCCGGACCGGCGGCGCATGACGGCGGGACGGCGGGGCTTCACGGCCCTGCCGGGACCTGGGGGGAGACGTCCGCATGACCCCTCCCCAAAAGATGGCCAGGGCCAAGAGCGACGCCTCCGCGAGGATACTCGCGGCCACGCTGACGTTAATCTCCCGCGAGCAGAGCACCCTCCCCCCGCCCTATTCCCTGTGGACGCCGAGGATGGATCCCGGCCAGGTGCGGGAGGCCTCGATGCTGGTGGCGGACGGCAAGGCCCAGGTGGTCTGGGCGGACGAGAGCCACCCCGCCATGGGCCTTATCCTGTACCGGGCGAGGATCATGGAGACGAGGCTTCTGGGCTACGGATCGGCCGTGCTGCAGGGGCCGTTCATGGTCGACCCGGACCCGGACGCCCGCCAGAGGAAGACGGGGACCATGGCCGCCAAGGCTCTGGAGATCGCCAGAAGCAGAAGCGTGAAGTTCGTGTCGGTCAAGACATCCCACGACCCTGCGGCATTGAGGGGGTTCGCGGACGCCGGCTTCCGGGTGGCGGAGGTGACCACCTGCCTGGAGGGCCCCATAGGGGAGCCCGGGGAGGTCCCGACCGCGCCCAGGGCCGCCGGGGTCCTGATTAGGCCTGCCGGCGGGGAGATCGCCGGGGCCGTTCTGGACGGTCTGGGGGATCTCTTCTACGACGGCCATCACCTCCACGGGCCCTTCCTGCCGGAGGACTTCTCGGGGAGGCTCTGGCGGATGGTGGCGGAGAGGGATCTCGCCTCCGACGACTGCCCGTCCCTGGTGGCCGAGGACCAGCGCACGGGGGAGCCGGTGGGCCTGGCCGTGGGCACCGTGAGCGGCAAGAGGGCGAACCTCACCATACTCCACGTCACCGAGAGCCGCCGGGGCCAGGGGCTCGGGAAGCTCCTTCTCTCAAGCCTGTCGGCCCTTCTCTACGGGAGGGGGGCAAGGACTCTCGCGGCCGAGACCGCCTCCTGGAACCTGCCGGCGTTGTCGCTGTACGTCAGCTCCGGGATGCGGCACACGGCGCCTTTGATGGCACTCCACCACGCCCCGTAGTGCGGGGCGGCGGGGCCTCCCGGAGAACCTGCCTGTCGGCGTCCGGGGCTTTCGCGGAAGCCTGCCGAAATCGTTCACGGTAAAAACGGCGTTCCGGCGGAAGCGGAAGAGGCCGGACCCGAATCCCCGAAGCGCCGACTTCACGGGATAGCGGCTTCCGTATAGACAGTAAAATTAATTGCGCATCTCACCATCAGCATGAATCTGGTGGGCGTCAAGACCCGAGGCTATGGTATAAACACATAGGCAGAACGGCAATGATGGGTTGCCGCATGAACTTGACGTTTGGGTAAGATAATTGGAGAAACTTATTGCTACTGACAATGTATCCGTTCACGGATTGAGGGTGGCTCCAACCCTACTGCGAGGGCAAGAGACGTAATTTAGCGTGATTGAGCCTAATAGTAGCCTAGATATAGCAACTAGTGGCACTCTGGGGTATACTATGGCCCGTGAGTGCTCGAAAGCGCCATACTTGCGCCTCATCAGGGCTCAATCACGCCTGTTCCGGCCAGTCCGGCGACTCGGGCGAAGGGGCTTCCGTCTCCGGGGAGATGCCCGGGCCGAACCCCGAATCGTGCCTTCTGGACTACATCACGGAACGTCTCAAGGCCATACTCTCGAGACCTTTGGAGCTGCCGAGCCTTGCCGTCCACATCTGTACCGGGCTGGCGGCGGATCTGAAGAAACTGGCGGCCGAAATCGAAGATCTCAAGGCTGAGATCAGGGAGCTGAAGGACGGGCGGGACGCCCCCGCGCCCGATTCGTCGAATTCGG
>JAISEQ010000273.1 GCA_031264045.1 Deltaproteobacteria bacterium | reverse complement strand
TGGATATTTTACCGCAACACGCCTTCATGGCCCGACAACCGGCCAAGTCTGCTCTACTTGATAAAGAGTTCCGGGTACGAGTCCATGTGGGAGTCTGCCGGGGATGAGGACACGAACATATGATGGACGAGAAGGAAGCCCGGGAACTCGTAACTCTGGCAAAAAACTTCATGAACCTCACGGTCGACTTCATAAATGCCATATGCGGCATGGTCGCCGGCGATACCGAAAAGGAGCTGGACAGGATGTACGGCATCACCGAGAGCCTGGAGTCGGCGGCGCGCGAGGCGAAGGGATGGTTGATATGCGTGGCCTACGACCGCATGGAGAGCGAGATGCTGTCGATTCCTGACGACGAGAAGGTGCCGTATGACAACTGAGGAGAAGAGCCTCGCGGAGATCGTCCTGAACCGGAAAGAGATCGACAGGCTGAACGACCGGCAGGTGGCCCTCAACGAGAGCCGGATAAGGGACAGGGACGACCGGAAGCGGCAGGCGGTTCTGAAGGAGATTTTCGGGCCGGAACATGCGGCGCGGATTGAGGCGATGGTGGAGGACGAGAGGCGGAAAAAGCAGTGAGCGACATCGGGAACTGGATATGGCGTGCGTTCGCCGCCGCCCAGCTTTTCTGCACGATCATCTAGAAAGGAGCAGGAGATGGAGCCCGATCCCCCCGTCGGACGGGACCCGGACGACCGGGATCCCATGGAGGAGTTCCTGCGGGAGGCGTTCCCGGCCCCGGACGTCTGGGACGGGCTCCAGGTTACGGGGTTCAGGACTCGGGACTTCATCCAGGCCCGGCCCCTCAAAAAGGAGTCGCGGCATGTCAGGAGACTGGTCGTCATGGCTAAGGCGCTGGCCGGGGAACTGGCCCCCTGGTCACCGCACTGGTCGATGCGGTGCCCGGACGGGAAGCCGCTGGCCCACCTGGCGGCCCGGCTGGGATGTCTCCCGGACCGGTTCGACAGGTGGGAGATAGCGGACGCCCGTGGCCGGACGGCGGCACATGCGGCGGCCGCCGCCGGGACTCTCCCCCCGAACTTAGATGTCTGGGAGCTGGCGGACCGGACGGGATGGACCGTGAGGGACGAGGACTTCATAGGCCGGAACAGGAAAAGAAGGAGGAAGAAGTGAAGGACAGTCGGAACTGGACTGAGTCCGGGAACAACGTGGTGAAGGAGCTGGGAGGAATCTATCTGTTCTACCGGGACATGAAGAACGTCTTCATGAAGGATGTCGAGCTGACGACCGAGCAGGGCATCAGCGTCATGGTAGCCCAAAGCCCGGACGTCTGGAGCAGGGTGGCCAGGTGCGACAGGATCATGATGAAGCTGTCGAAGATCATAGACGAGCTGAACGAGCTCTGCCTGGAGCTGTCCGGCCGGAAGGAGGATTAGATGAAGCGGTACCGCAAGCGCCCCGTGGCGGTCGAGGCCGCGAGACTGGACAGGAGAAACCTCGTTGAAATCAGGTCGTGGATAGGCGGCTCCTGCGACTGCGTCCTTAACGGGATGCTGAGGATAAGGACCCTGGAGGGCGTCATGGCGGCGAAGCCGGGCGACTGGATCATCAGGGGCGTGAACGGCGAGTTCTACCCGTGCAGGGACGACATCTTCAGGAAGACCTACGAGCCGGAGGCAGACTGATGCTGGACATAAGGCCCTACTGGGACTGCCTCCCGGTGGAGGCCGTCATGGTCACCGGGGACAACAGGGGAGAGCTTGCCGTGTGGCTGGGTCCGTACGGGAACCTCGTCTCGGGAAAGCTCTCGGTGAAGATCGGCGAATACGGCTGGGCGGAAGCGTGCGACGGCGACTGGATAACGAAGCACCGCGGCCACTTCAACCTGTTCCCGCCCCACCTCGCCTGGCGTCTCAAGCCCAGGCTGAACTCGTAGAGAAAGGATCGACCGAATGACCGACTCGAACTGGAAGGCGTATGAGGACTACCTGGTGCGCACCCGCTACTCCGTCCGGGACCCCGAGACGGGGAAACCGCTGGAGTCCACCTTCGACCAGCTCCTGGAGGGGCGGGTCCTGCCCGCGCTCGCGGGGGCGGGCGTTCCGGAGGAGGTGCTCGCGGCGATCCGGGCGCGGGAGATCATGCCCGCCACTCCCCTCCTCATGTCCCTGGGCAACCCCCACACCCGCCGTCCCGGCTACTTCTCCTGCTTCCCGCTGGGACGGGTCGATGACTCGCTCTCGGGCATAGACGTCATGAAGGCGAAGATGAGGCAGATCTACACCTACGGCGGCGGGGTCGGGATAGACGTCTCCGGGCTCCGGGCGAAGGGGGCCCCGGTGGACAACGGCCAGGGGACGTCCTCGGGCCCCGTAGCCTTCCTCCAGGACTTCGACGCCGTGACCGGGACGACCAACCAGGGGGGGCGGAGACGCGGGGCGCTCCTGGTCCAGATGGACTGGGAGCATCCGGACATCCGGGAGTTCGTCAGGGCCAAGAACTTCAACGGAGTTATGAGCCGACTGGTCCGGACCCTGCCGGAATCGGAGCGCCCGCCGCAGACGGGGACGCTCACGAACATGAACCTGTCGGTGAACGTCTACGGGAAGTTCTGGGAGGACGATGAGCTGATAGACCTCATCGCCCGGAACATGTGGGCCACGGGGGATCCGGGGCTGCTCTTCATAGACAACATGCTGGAGCATTCTCCCATCCGGGCGGAGGACGAGCCCAGGTATTCCAACCCGTGCGGGGAGTACCTTTCCTCCGCCATGACCGCCTGCAACCTTATCACGGTGAACGTGGCCGCGCTTGCCAGGAATGCGGGCACGGGCTACCGCAACTCTTTTCTGGCCGGCGTAGCCAGAGCCGCCCGGGACGCCTGCATCCTGGGAAACGCCATCCTGGAGATTGACGCCGGATACCCCCTGGAGGAGATACGGGAGAAGACCATAGCCATGCGGCCCGTTGGGGTCGGCATGTCCGGGTTCCACTCGGCGCTCCTCATCATGTTCGCCGGCAGGGCCCGTTACGGATCGAGCGATTCCCGCATTTTCGCCGTCCGGACCCAGGCGGCGCTGACGCTCGGCACCCTCAATGCCAGCATGAAGCTGGGCGAGGCCGCCGGAAACAAGGTCTACAAAAACCGGGAATACTGGACGAAACATCTCCATGAGCTCCGGCAGACTCTGAACTCCTGCTTCAACTTCAACGAATTCATTGAAATTGACAAGCTTGAATCGTACGTGGCAAACCACGGCGGCTTCTGCAACTGCGTTACCACCTCCCAGCCGCCCACGGGATCGGTGTCGGCTTTCCTCCGCAATCTGGACACCGGGATAGAGCCCTTCTACTCGGCCTCGGTCGAGCGCCGGGTGCGGACCCCGGAGGGCGGCTGGGAGACGTTCGTCCTGGAGGCGGACCCGGACGTGAAGAAGTACCTGGCGGACTCGGACGCGCATCCTGCCGCCCATGACATCCCGGCGGATGAACAGCTGGAGATGCTGGGGGCGTTCCAGAGGCACTGCCACACGGGCATATCCAAGACGGTCAACCTGCCCGCGTCCGCCACGGTGGAGGACGTGAAGCGGCTGATCCTGAAGGCGCGGGATCTGCGGCTCAAGGGGTTCACGGTGTACCGGGACGGGAGCCTGGACCAGGTGATCACGGCGCATTCTCCGAAGGACGATTCCCCCGCGGGGGCGCATACGCATGCGGACGCGCCCATGGATGCAGGCGCCCGCGCGTACGAGCCCCCGCGCGTGCTCGCCCAGACGCGCCCGCCCGCACACGCGGACGCGCTCGCGCAGGTGCCCGCAGATGCACACGCATGCGCGGACGCGCCCGCACACGTACGCGCGGGGGCGCACACGGACGCGCCCGCGCATGCGGGGGACGGCGAGCGCCAGGCCGCCGTGTTCAAGGCCAGGAGCCATTCCCTCAACGCTCACGTGACCCTGGCCCACGACGCCGACAACAACATCCGGGAGGTGTTCGTGGCGGCGGGCGAGATGGGGGCGGACGTGAACGCCATCTACACGGCCTTCGGCATGATCCTCTCGGTGGCCCTGCGCCACGACCCGGCCCTCTTCGGCCCGCTCGTCAAGGTCCTGTGCAAGGTGAACATGAGCCAGCGGGTGGTCGTGAAGACGTCCATGAGCCCGGAGCCCGTGGTCGGGTCGAGCCTTCCCCAGGCGATAGGGCTCCTGATGAGCCAGCGGAAGGACTTTCTGGACAGGGGGGAGCCGGTGCCGGTCCCGCACGAGCCCGGCAACTTCGACCTGTGCCCCGAGTGCCACGGGCTGACCCTGCGGCGGGAGGGGTCCTGCCGGAAGTGCCTGGGCTGCGGATACAGCAGTTGCTAGGAGGAGAGACGTGGAGAAGACGGACGATCGTGACGCGTTCGGGATTCGGCCTTTTACAAGTTCGGCGTCCGAACCGGCTCCGGAGCCGGAGCCCGAGCCGGAGCCGGAGCCGGAGCCCGAGCGGATCCTGAAGGGGCCGCCGGTGCGGCTGGAAGTGGAGACGCCGTCCCGGACGCTGACCGTCCGGGGCCGCATCATCGACCCGGAATACGGGCGGGACGACTAGGAGGCGGACGTGGACAGGATAAGAGAGACAGTCCTCGCCGCGCTCGGACGCCTGCTCGATCCGGGACTGGACGCGGCGGGCATAACGGCGGAGATGGAGAGGACGCGGGCCGTGTTCGCTCTCGTCAGGGAAGGCCGGGAGCTTATGGACGGCATGACCCCTCCCGAGGAGATCATGCCGGACAGGGCCGCAATCGAGGCGGACTACCTGGTCGGCAACGCGGCGGCCGCCCGGTACCTGGGCATCGTCCAGGCCACCATTCACAACTACATCAGACGCGGCGATTTCCCGAGTTCCAGGAAGGGGCCGAAGAACCACCGGCTCTGGAAACGGAGCGAGCTGGACGAGTGGAACAGGACGCACGGGGAAGCGATCGAGAAGAAGAGACGTGCCCTCAAGCCCCTGCCCGTCCCCGCGCCGGTCCCCAGGAGCCCCGTCCCGAGCCTGGACGACGACGACGACGACGAGGACGAGGGCGGGCTTGTGCCCGTGGACCGCTACATCGACCCGGCATACCTGCGCCGGGACGGGGAGGACTAGATGACGAAGAACACGCTGACGGACCTGACCGACCACCTCTTCAGGGCTATGGAGCGGCTGTCGGACGGCGGGCTCGCGGGCGAGGACCTGCTTGTCGAGATCAAGCGGGCCAACGCCGTGAGCACCGTGGGCAACGGGATAGTGAACGCGCAGAGGCTGAGGCTGGACGCGTACCGGGCGGCGTCGGACCTTGACAGGCCGGAGGTGATCGTCGCCGTGGAGGGGGAGAGGGAGAGGCCGGAGCCGGAGAGGCTCGCTCCGGGGAAGACGGATGACTAGGTCCTATCACTTCTATTCCGAATCCGACATCGCCTTCGTCCGCGAGAAATGCAACGTCATGACCGACGAGGAGCTTGCCCGGCATTTCACCGGACGGTTCGGAAGCCCCGTGACTTTAAGAGCGATACGGAACATGCGCAAAAGGTACGGCATAAAACGCGATCCTAAACCGAATTATACGGAAGAGGAACTGGACTTTCTCAGGACCAGCTATCCCGCGATGCCCTGGCAGGAACTGGTGGCGACATTCACCGCCAGGTTCGGCCCCAGACCTCAGGGATTGCTCCGGGAGGTATGTCACAACAGATTAGGCATATGCCGCGCCGTCGGAACGGAGCAGATCATATGCCGGTGGGGTTTTCCCCGGGCGATCGTCAAAACCGAGCACAGCAATTTCAAGTGGAAGAGCAGCATCGTCTGGGAGGAGGCCAACGGCCCGGTGCCGAAGGGCGCGTATATCGTCCACCTGGACGGGGACACGCTGAACTGCGAGCCGGACAACCTGGCGCTGACGTTCAGGGCCCGCATCCAGAAGAAGCTTAACGAGGAGATAGGCACGGGGCGCCCCGAACTGGCCCGCGCGTGGCTGGCGATCGACAGCTTGAACCGTATCGTGAACGTGCGGAGGGGCTTCGGCAGCCAGAAGAATAAGAAGAAGGACTAGATGACCGTGGAGATACCAGTGGAGATGCTGAGGCAGTGGATTAAGGACCTGGTACAGGCTGATATCAAACTTG
>JAISEQ010000169.1 GCA_031264045.1 Deltaproteobacteria bacterium | reverse complement strand
AAAAGAGACAATAATTTTTAACCTAAATTTCTAGATTTTTTAAATATACTGATAGCCAACGTAAATGTTGCCGATGATATAAATCAAAATTTTTTGAAATCTTGAACACTTCTTGGAATCAGTCTGATTCATGTGCCGACCAGGCAACGCGAATACGTCAGGACATGTCATCAACCGGAGCAAGGACAACCGAAAATCAAGGAACGATACTTATTCACATCTGACACTCCAAAATATGTCACGCTGTGCCTGCCCGTTTACAGTAATGCACCATATAAATTTTCACTTCTGAGCAGCAACAGTCAACTGCCGGCACCATTCATGTGCTCATGAAAGAGGATGGCAAAGCCTTCCTGTGAAGCCGACCTCCCATCATGTGAACTGATACTAAGTTGACCCCAGTTCTCAGAATTGCAGGACAGCCAATGCATTGCATCTTCCCCACTCTTCGTCCTGGTTCCGGGAATCCGGCCTGTAGTAGGGCCTTTCATCCTCAAAACCTCCCCTGCAAGCTCTTCAAAGTCCTGCCGTTCAACTCTTGCCTCATCAAAAGCTGTTCCACAAAAACAAAGTCCCCAATGTCCTTGACAAGGCATGTTCACCCGTAGCAAGTTGACCTGTTCTGGCCTTGAACAGATTTACTTCCTTTCCCATCACGAACCGGATGGATTACGTTGTGTTGACACATGTCTTTGGCTCCACAATCTCTTTTCGGGGATGTCACGGTCTCTGGGAGGCTCCAGCGAACATCATTGATGTCAATATCGTGTGTCAGTGGCTTGATGTCCTGATGTCTTGATGTAGCTCAACATACTATCAACTCTGTAATTCGATGGTGTAGCATCAGTAGGACAGAGACGTGGGAGTTGTGATTGGAAAACTTACAAAAGCCACAAACTGCCATAGTTTTTAAGATCAGGAATCACATTCAGGTTGACTCCCCCAGCGTGCCCGCCTGCCCAGCGATCGCGTTTCCGCGTAGAGCCCATTTTATAATTCTTCAACACACTAATACAAAATTTAAATTATTCAAGTCAATAACAAGCTGAAATTTATCGCAGATTGCTCACATCAACAGAAAAACTCATAAAGAATATAGGATATAATGCTGACAGACAACATATCGCACAGATATTTTAAAACTCGGTTTGACACAAAAACGTCAAGGCTCTTCTGCTCCTCCGCCACACGGGACGACCGTCCTCACGTTGCAAATCGCTCCACGGCCCGACCGTCCGCCAGTCCCGAACCGCCCACAACCCGGTCGCCATCCAGTCCCGAACCGCCTGTCGGCATGTTGCGGCACCATCGTCCGCAGCTGTTCACCATCTGATGAAAGATCCGGCAAACTTAACGGATGTCAACTAGAATTCGATATGGAGCCACATTAAAAAATGGTGCCGCTTTAAAAATTTCAAAGGGATTTTCAGGCGCTAATCGGAATCAGGATCCGGTTCCCGTTTACCGCCGACGACGGCGGTTCCGTTTTGGACGCTGCCGGGAGCGGATGCCCCGCCGTCGGCGGCGCCGGCTTGAACGCCGTCGGGTCCGGGTGCGCCCCCGCCCGGTCCATCAGGGTTCAGATCCCCGGAATCCCCGGACAGCGGACGGCCGGTGAAGATCTGCGGGCAGCTGACCGGGCGTATGCCGAACGGCCTGCCGTCCCCGTCGAAATCCATGATGCATCCCTGCATGCACGGCATGCGCGAGGCGGGGCTGAAGGGGAAGCGGCGGCCGAGGATGAAGGACTTCAGTACGGACCTGGAATCCATTCCTATCACGGATTCGTGGGGCCCCGTCATGCCGAGATCCGTCATGAAGGCCGTTCCCTTCGGGAGTATCTGGCAGTCGGCGGTCTGCACGTGGGTATGGGTGCCCACGACCGCCCCCGCCCTGCCGTCCAGATGCACCGCCAGGGCCTTCTTCTCGGCGGTTGCCTCGGCGTGGAAGTCTATTATGGTGATCCGGCACCCGGCGGCCTCCATCTCCGAGAGCATCTTCTCGCCCGCCCTGAAGGGGCAGTCCAGGGAGAAGGGGATGAAGACCCTGCCCATGAGGTTCCCGAAGCCCACCCTTTCCCCTCCGGGCCCCTCCACCATGGTCCAGCCCCTGCCCGGGCAGGGGTCGGGGTAGTTCGCGGGACGCACCACGCGGGTGTCCTCGTCGTAAAGGGAGCTCGAGTCCTTGTGCTGGAAGCTGTGGTTCCCCCCCGAGATGGCCGCCACCCCGGAGTCCAGGATGAACTTGGCGTCCCGGGGCATGATCCCCTTGCCTCCCGAGGCGTTCTCGCCGTTCGCGAGGACCAGCTCCACCCCCTCCCGCTCCACGAGCCCCGCGAGACGTTCCCGTATGACCTTCCGGCCCGGCTGGCCGAATATGTCCCCCAGGATGAGAATCCTCACTTCAATTAACCTTTCCGCCGGCCGGAACTGCCGACAGATCCCGGAGCGGGGAACCCTGCCGTCCGGACGGCAGGCCGCTCCCGAAGATCCGGCCCCGCGGCCTCGCGGCCGCATGCCCGCAACCAGAGGCCGCACGATCCTCATACCCGCCCGCGGGCGGGCCGGAAACGTACGCGCTCAGCCGGAAAGACGCAATTCTACCAGAAAACCCGAGCCCGACAAAGACCATAATTCTACATCGCCGGATATGCCGGAAAGGAAACCCGATGCCCGGAACCCGCAAGTTCCCGTCCGGGCCCGGACCTCCGGCGTGGTTTCCCTGAGACGGTGCGCCGGAAGACGCTGTCCGGGAGCCCCCCCCGGTTCAGCGCGGGGCCGGAAGACGCTTTTCGGGAGCCCCCCCTGTTCAGCGCGGGGCCGGAAGGCACCCTTCAGGAAGCCCCCGCCGGTTCAGGGCGGGACATCCGCCGCCGACCCGCCTCCGCCGCCCGCCATTCACGGCCTCCCCGTGGGCCGCTCCTGGCGGCCCCTGGCGCGGGAAGCGAAGACGCCCAGGAGGCACATGGGAGCGAAAATCCAGAACAGGAGCTTCGCGGCGGTTATGAAGGCCGGGTACTTCTCGGGGGTGATCTCGCCGGGGCCTATGACCTGGGCGAACACCAGGGTGGTGAGCGCTATGGAGCTTATCTGGCCGGTGAGCCTCGTGATGGCTATCACCCCAGAGGACTGGCCTATGCGGGCGGGAGGCACGGAGCTCATGATGGCGTTGGTATTGGGGGCGCCGAAGAGCGCGAATCCCCCTCCGCAGAGGGCCATGGCGAGGACTATCAGCGGGAGCGGGGCGGAGGGGTCCAGGAAGAGGGCCAGCAGGAGGATGCCCGCAAGTATCACGGAAAGGCCCAGGCTGGAGAGGAAGCCCGCGTCGAAACGGTCGGAGAGCCTGCCGGCTATGGGGGTCAGGACCGTCATGACCAGGGGCTGGGAAACCATGATGAAGCCCGTCACGGCGGGAGGCAGGCCCTTGGAGTACTGGAAGAAGAGGCTCAGGAGCACCGTGATGCTGAAGGACGACACGTAGCTGATGTAGGCCGCCAGGCTGGAAAACGTGAAGCGCCTGGATTCCCGGAAGAGCGAGAAGTCGAGCATGGGGCTCGGGGTCCTGAGCGTCCTCCACACGAAGGCCGCGAAGAGGACGACGCCGGACACGAGGAGGGGGACGGCCGGGGGGGCACCCAGCGTGGTGAAGCCGGTGAAGCCCAGGGACACCGCCAGGATCCACAGAACCGACCCGGCGACGTCCAGCTTCACGTCCTCCACGGGGTCCTCGCCTTCGACCATGTGGATGAGAACTATGGGGGGGATCATGGCGACGGCCCCGAACCAGAACAGGGAGCTCCACCCGAAGGCCTCCACCAGGAAGCCACCCACCAGCGGCCCGAAGCTCAGGCCCAGATACACGGAACCTATCACCAGCCCGAGGATCCTGCCCCTCTCCTCGCGGGGGTAGGCCGCGGCCACCATGGCGGTGGCCGTGGTGAAGAACGCCACGAGGCCCGCGCCGGTCACGACCCTCGCCGCCATGAAGGACGGGAAGCCGCCGCACAGGGCGTTCAGGGCCGACCCGATGCCCGCCACGTAGAGCCCGGCGACGGTTATCCTCCTTCTCCCCACGATGTCGGAGAGCCTCGCGAGCGGCGCGGAGAAGGCCGCCATGGCGAGCATCACCGACAGGAGGAGCCAGCCCACCTGCGCGGCGGAGAGCCCCATGTCCCTCTGGATGGCCGGGGCGGCTATGGTGAGCCCCGTGAAGCCCATGTTCCCGAAGAGGTTGGACGTCACCGCCGTGACGAGCAGAAGCTTCCGGCGCCTCGCCGCCCGGCTCCCCGGCGCTCCCGACGGCCCCGCGGCCTCGGGGCCCGGGGCCGCCCCGGGTTCGTTTTCCCTGACGCTTGTATCCATGTAATGCGAGCCTCATGCGCGGGCGCCCCGGAACGTCTCGAACCTGGAGCGGGCGCGTCTGTAGTTTGCGGCCGGCGCCTCCGCCGCGGAAGGGACGGCCGATGTCCGTAAGCCGGATGCAGCGTGGAATGCGGTCCCTGGACGGTCCGGGCATGAAGGCCGCGCGGCATGCCGGGGCCGGCACGGGGGCGCTTGGGGATTCCCGGAAAGGACGCGTCCGGGGCGGCGGGAAATCCGGCGGGGAGCTGCGTGCGGGAACGGGCGGTCGCAAGGGAGCGCGTCCGGGAGACCGCCAGCTCCCCCGTGATACCACAAGTTCCGTCCCCCCCGCCACAGAGCTTGTCAATGTCGGAAGAAGCCGGGAGGAACCCGCCGGGAGGCGCCCGCGCCGCCCCGCGCTTCCCGGAACGGTTCGGGAACGGCTGCCCGGCGCGCGCCGGAACAGGCCGGACGGAAGGGGGAAAACGGCGTCCGGCCGATCCTCCGGGTGCCCCCGGGCGTCCGGGGAGACGCCGTCCGACGTCCCGTCAGGCGTCCCCGCGCGTCCATTTTAGCGTTGCGGAACCGGCCCCGCGTCCCGTCAGGCGCCCCCGCGCGTCCCGCGAAGCGTCGCGGAGCCTGCCCCGCGTCCCCCCGATGTTCCGGGAGCCCGGCGGAAGGGACCGGGCGGGTCTGCGGGCGGGGTATCCGGCGGCCTCCCCCGGCGTCTCGCCCTGCTGTCCCCCGCATAGGGCAGGACTGGCCGACGAAATTCCAGGGGAGCGCGGACAGGCGGGGAACTTTGCCGGAAGGACTGGCCGCACGCCGCGGAAACGGCGGACACCCCGCCGCCGGCGCCCTTGTGGGCCATGCCTCCCCGCGCCCTCCCCGCCCCCCGGGACGGCGGAGCGGGAAGCTTCCCGGAGGTGTTTCCGCGCCCTCCGCAAGGCTTTCCGGAGGCCTCCGGAGCCGTCCGGCACTTGACTTTTTAAGCGCTTTACAGTTTCATAGGCTTGTGCGGCAGTCTGCCGCCCCCCAACCACCTGCCCTTCACCCCCCGCAGGGGAGGGGGCTCAAGGATTGACTACTATGGCTGATCTCCTGGCTCCCATGAGCGGCAACATATGGAAGATACTCGTCAAGGCCGGCGACAAGGTTTCGGCCGACGACGAGCTCATCATCATGGAGGCCATGAAGATGGAGATCCCGGTGGCCGCCCCCGAGGACTGCACGGTCAAGTCCCTCCTGGTGAAGGAGGGGGATCCCGTGGAGGCGGACTCGGTGCTCGCGGTCCTCGAGTAGGGGCCGCCGCCCCCTCCCTCATCCGCCGCGCTACGGCGGAAGCCGACTGCCCCCCTCGGGCGGCAGGCCGCCCTCCCGACGACCGAACCCGGAACCCCGCCCGGGCGGCCCCCGGCCGGTCCCCCTTTCCGCCGGGCTGCCCTGCCCCGCCAGAACTCCCGAACAATCCGGCACGTCCCCGCCCTCTTCAGGACCGGGCCCTCCGGGCCCGGACCTCCCGTCTTCCGCGGCGGATTCCCGACCGTCCGGACGGTCCCCCTTTCCGGCGGCCCCGCCGCGTCCGGCCGGTCCCGCGCATGAGACCGGTCCCGCGCATGAGAATAGACGTCCACGTACACCTGACCCCCCCCTACCTCCTGGACGACCGGAAGGACGCCCTGCGGGGGGAGCCGGCCCTGGAGCTGCTGTACGGGGACGAGTCCGCGAGGATGAGCGGCACCCCCGAACTCCTGGCCTCCATGGACGGGGGCCGGGTGGACATGGCGCTGGTGGGCGGCTTCCCCTTCCGGGGGGAGCAGGGCGCGTTGCGCTTCAACTCCTGGATCCTGGAGGAGTGCGCCAGGCACCCGGACAGGCTCCTGGGCATGGCCGCCTTCGACCCCAGGGCGCCCTTCGCGGAGAAGCACGCGAGATGGTTTCTGGAGCAGGGAGGTTTCGGCCTGGGCGAGCTGTGCGTCTACGACCAGGGGCTCACCGATCCCGTTCTGGACCGCCTCGAGGCCCTGATGTCCATAGCCTCCGAGCGGGGCGCTCCCGTCCTGGTCCACGTGAACGAGCCGGTGGGGCACAGCTATCCGGGCAAGGCCCCCATGGAGATCCGCCAGATAGACTCCCTGGTCAGGCGCTCCCGAGGGGCGAGGCTCGTGCTTGCCCACTTCGGGGGAGGGCTTCCCTTCTTCGCGGCCCTGAAAAGGCAGATGAAGGAGAGCCTCGCGACCGTCCGCTTCGACACCGCCGCCATGCCGTTCCTGTACGACCCCTCCGCCCTGAAGGCGGCCGCCGGCTTCCTGGGGGCCGGGAGCTTCCTGTACGGGAGCGACTATCCGCTCCTGGGGCCGGGCCGCTACGAGAAGTACTTCCGCGAGGCCGGCCTCACCGGGGAGGAAACGGATCTGGTCTTCGGGGAGGCGGCCGGAGATTTCCTGGGGCTCCGCGGGCCGCTCAGGGCTTCGGTGCCCGCCGCGGCTTCCGGGCCGGTCAGGGCTTCGGGGCCCGCCGGGGCTTCCGGGCCGGTCGTGGCGACCGGCCCGGTCATGGCTTCCGGGCCGGACGGGGATCTCGAACCCGCCGAGGAGTCCGAGGCGTCCGCCTGAAGCTCTCCCCCCCCCTTCCGCTCCCCGGGCCCCCGGCCGCGCCGCCGGAAAATTTCCCCCGCGAGGCGCCGCGGCTTTCTTTTCCGGAGGCTATCGGGTATCTTCACGGGGTACCGGTCCGGCCGCGGCGCGGGAAACTCCCGGCCCCGGCCCTCCTTTCACTCACCGTCGCTTTAGGCTCTCATCCCCCCCCGCGCCACGCGTCCGCCGCCCCGCTGGGGACACGGGAAAGCCTGCGGGTCTGGGGGAACACGCTTATGGAAGAATGGCTCCAGGCGGTCATAAGGCTTCCCGCGGGCGCGGCCGAGGCGGCCTCCGCCGCCCTCTTCGAAGCCGGGTGCCGGAGCGTCTGGGAGGATCTCCCGGACTCCGGAGGACGCGCGGTCATGAAGGCCGCCTTCGCCACCGAGGACGCCATGCGCCTCATGACGGAGCTCCCGCAGGCGGCGGAACGCATCGCCGAAGCCTTCGGGTTCGGGGCCGGGGAGGTGGGGATAGAGCTGGAGGTCAAGATCCTGGAGGACTGGGACGCGGCCTGGAGGAAGGACCAGGTGCCCATCCGGGTCTCCCGGAGCCTAGTCGTCTGCCCTTCCTTCTGGAAGGGAGACCCCTTCGATCCCCCCGGGGAGGGGGAGCTCCCCCCCCACGTCGTGAGGGTGAATCCCGGGGCGGCCTTCGGGAGCGGGCGGCACCCCACGACCTTCCTGTGCCTGAAGATCCTCTCGGAAATCGCGGGTGCCCCCGGAGCGCCCCGGGACGGGGCCCGCAGGGGATCCGGCGGGCACGCCCCCCCGGCGCCGGAGAAGATTCTCGATCTGGGTTCCGGTAGCGGGATACTTTCCGTCGCCGCGGCCATGCTCTTCCCCGGTTCGGACGTCCTGGGCCTGGACACGGACGGGGACGTCTCGGAGACCGCCAGGAAGAACGCCGCCGCCAACGGGACGGGCAGGCAGACGCAGTTCAGGCACGGGACCCTGGACGGGAGCCTGACGGGCTTCGGCCTCATCGTCTCGAACATCACCCTGAACCCCCTGACAGGCCTCGCCCCGGAGATAACCCGCGCGGCCCTGCCCGGCGCCAGGCTGGTGCTCTCCGGGCTCCTGGCCGATCAGGCCGAGGAATGCGCCAGGACCTACCAGAGGCTCGGGTGGCACTGGCTGAGGCACCTCGGCCAGGCCGAGTGGTCGGCCCTGGAGATGGCCCTTCCGGGAAGCCCGGGCGCGGAGGACGACGGGGCCGAGGGAGGCCCCGACCCCGAAAGGGCGCTGGTGCCCGAGCCCTCCCTGGAAACTCCCCCGCCGTCCGCGGACTGTGCCTCGAGACATCCCTCCCCCGACGACGGCTACGGAAGGCCATGAGAAGGCCCAGGCTGACGCTCGAGGACGCGTCCCTGGTGAAGGGAGGGAGCTCCGCCGCCGGGACCTGCGGAACGGGGGATCCCTCCGGCAGGGAAGCTCTGGGACGGGACGCCCCGCGACCCCCGTGCGGATACGGGACGGAGGAAGACCTGCGGGCTACGGACGGGACGGCGGAAGACCCGGGGGCTGCGGACGGGACTGCGGAAGACCCGGGGGCTACGGACGGGACGGCGGAAGACCCGGGGGCTACGGACGGGGCGGCGGAAGACCTGCGGGCTACGGACGGGACGGCGGAAGACCTGCGGGCTACGGACGGGACGGCGGAAGACCTGCGGGCTACGGGGAAGGGAGCCGGGCCCCGGACCGCGCGTCCCGGACGCGGCCCCGCCGGGAAACGGGTCGCCTGCGGGCCGGTCGGCCTGGTCATCCCCGATCCGGAACCCGCCGAGGGCGGCGAGGGGGACGTCTACAGCCTTTCTCCACGGGAGGCCAGGCACGGCACGGTCGTCCTGAGGCTCCGGGAAGGGGACCTGGTGGAGGTTCAGGGCATCCGCGGATGCGCCCCGGCCGAGGTGGTCTCCGTCGCCTGGGGGAACCGCCCGGTTCTCGCAGTGAAGCTCACCGGCCCCTTCGCGGTGCTGTCCGATCCCCCGCCCCCCACGGTCCTGGCCCTCGCCGTCGTCCGCCCGGCCGCCTTCGAGTGGGCCTGCGCCAAGGCCTCCGAGCTCGGCTGCGCCGTCATGGTGCCGCTCCTGACCGCGAGAGGCCGCTCCGCCGGACCGCAGCCCGCCCTGAAGCTCGTGACGAAGTGCCGCCTCGTGGCCCGGGAGTCCAGGAAGCAGTGCGGGCGGGATATCTCCATGACGGTGACGGATCCCATGAGCGTCCCGGCTTTCCTCGCGGCGCTTGGGGGCTCCGGCACCGCCGGCCTCGGGGTGAATCCGGTGAGAATCCTCGCGGACAGGGAGGCACCACCCGTCCTTACCCTCCTCATGCGGACGGACCGGGGCGCCCTGGACGGGCCCCCGGCCCCCTCCCCCGCGCTCCTGATAGGCCCGGAGGGGGGGCTTTCGGAAAGGGAGAAGGAGGAAGCCGCGGCGGCAGGCTTCACGGGCGCGTCGCTGGGGCCCTACACGCTGAAGTCCGAGACTGCGGCCGCCGCAGGACTCGCGGCCATGGCGGGGTACGCCTTCCACGCCCGCGAACTGGAGCGGACGGCGGCCACGTGAGGCATCGAGGACCCGAAAGGCTTCAGCTGCAGCGGCAGGAGAAGAGGCTTCAGGGTTTGGAGACACTTCGGGGACAGGGGAAGATTCAGGGGCGGAAGACGCTTCGGGGACAGGGGAAGATTCAGGGGCGGAAGACGCTTCGGGGACAGGGGAAGATTCAGGTCCGGGAGACGCTACGGGGACAGGGGAAGATTCAGGGGCGGAAGACGCTACGGGGAGAGCGGAGGAGTTGGTGACGGGAGAAGCTTTCGAATCCTGAACCTCTCCTGCCCCTGCCGTGAACGCTGCCCCGCCGGAAGGCCTGCCCCCGGGCACGTGCCCTGCCCTGCCACGCCGCGACTCTTCCATACCGGGCGGTCGCTTGAGCCACCTGCCGCCCGGGACCGACGCATGTTGGTGACATACCCCGGGCTAAAGCCCAGGGGCTTCCCGTCCAAGGCGTCTCAGGCCCGCCAGATCAACGTCCGGGCTAACCCCGCGTGTCCCGCGGTTGGTTTCCATTGTCAGGCTGATC
>JAISEQ010000059.1 GCA_031264045.1 Deltaproteobacteria bacterium | reverse complement strand
CTTTAGGGGACTTTAGTTGCTTTTTGGAATCAAATTATAATAAAATATCCTCATCTTAAGCGCACTGGCGCCCATTGCCCCGGCATCCCGCCGCGGTGCGTCCACCCCCTGCCGGGATGTCCCGGCCAGGATCTCCCTGCGGCAAGGTCCCCATGGATTTACTGCTCGATCTGATCCGGCGCGGCGGATGGGTCATGTACCCGATCCTGTGCTGCAGCCTGGCGGCACTGGCCATCATCCTGGAACGCGTCTGGGCCCTCAGGAGGGGTCGGGTCGTGCCCAGGAGCCTCGTCCTGTCCGTCTCGGGGCTTCTGGCCCGGAGACAGTTCAACGAGGCCGCCTTCCTCTGCCAGGACGGCGGGAGCTCTGCGGCCAGGCTCATTCTCCAGGGCCTCAAGATGACCGGGAGGGGCAGGACCCTCTTCAAGGACGCCATGGAGGAGACGGGCCGCCGGGAGTCGGCGCTCCTGAACTCGCATCTGGAGCTCCTGGGGGTCATCGGTTCCGTCTCGCCCCTTCTGGGCCTCCTGGGCACCGTGTCGGGCATGATTGTGGCCTTCGGCTCCGTGGCCCAGGCAGGCATGGGCAACCCCGGGCTTCTGGCAGGCGGCATCGGCCAGGCGCTCCTGACCACCGCGGCCGGTCTGGTGGTGGCCATACCCGTCATGATAATCCACAGGCTCCTGGCCGGAAGGGCCGAGACACTCACCTCCGAGCTGGAGGATCTGGGCTCCGATCTTCTGGAAGCCCTTGCGGCGGCTGAGCTCCCGGCCCCGGCTCAGGCTGCGGCCACCAGACCGCCCGCCCCCCCAGGCCCAGCAGCAGGGTGCCCAGGAGCAGGCGGCGCGTGAGGCCCAGCGCAAGGCGGCGGCCCTCTGATCCAGGGAACGGCCCCGGACGGGCCAACATGCCCGCAGGCATGGAGGCCGCTGACTTCCCGGCGTTTTTCCCGGCACCTTTCCCGGCCCGCCCGTTCACGGGACCTTTCGGCTTTTCCCCCCTAACCCCTGCCGGTCCGTACGGCCGCCCGGGAGGTCACTGCACTTGAACTTCTCCTCCGGCCGGGGCAGGCCCGGCAGCGGCGTCCCTGCTGTAAACATGACCCCCCTGGTGGACGTGGTCCTCCAGCTGGTCATCTTCTTCATGGTGACCGCCCAGTTCGCGGTGCTGCCCGGCCTGAAGCTCATGCTCCCGGAGCTCGCCTCCGGCTCCCTGGTCCAGACCGCGGAACGCCTGGAGGTGAGCGTCACCTCGCGCAACGACGTGTTCTTCGAGGGCCGTCCGGCCACCCCGGCCACCCTGGGGGACCTCCTCGAGCAGACCGGGGCCGACGGCTCCAGGGCCGTGGTGCTCATCTCGGCGGACCGGGAGGCCGACTACGGCACCGTCTTCCAGGTGATAGAGGCCCTGAGGCTCAGGAACTTCAACAGGGTGGTCATGGGGGCCACCCTGCCAGCCGCGCCGGCGGACCTTTCCGCCGCCGTGCCCGTACCGGAGCGGTAAGATGCCCCCTTCCCCCAGACGTTCGGACCAGGACGGCGCGGACGGCGCCTGGACCCTCCACAGGAGGCTCCTGGGTGCCTCCGACGCGCTGCTCTCGAGCAAGATCCTGTGGCTGGGCGCCTTCTTCGCCCTCATCATGGGCTTCATAGGCTATCTTTTCCTCTCCGAGGACGGCTTCGCCAGGACCAGCGGCCTGAAGGAGAGGAAGATTTCCCTGGAGTCGGAGAACCTGAAGCTCGAGGAGGAGAACCGCCAGCTCCTGGCCCGGCTGGAGCGGCTCAACTCCGATCTGAGTTTCCTGGAGAGCCAGGCCCGCAAGAAGCTGAGGCTGGTCCGCTCCGACGAGGTCATCTACCGCCTCGCCGAGGAGCCGGACCTCTCCGAGGAGGACCAGGGCAGGGACGCGAGCTAGCTCCCTGCGGACACCGTCCGGACTGCCCGGCCCGTTTCCCGACTGTCCGGCACGTCTCCCGTCCGGGCAGGGTGATCGTGTCCCGTCCGGGCAGGGTCATCGTGCGGCGGCTTGCGGGATCGGGTCGGCGGGTGGCCTGGCCCCGCATCGGCCCCCGCGCCGCCTGCTATTGACCCCGGGCCGCCTTTTGGCTTATGCTCGACATTTTCCAGGGAGCCCCGCATGTATTCCACCAGCGATTTCCGCAAAGGCCTGAAGGTCACCTTCAAGGGCGAGCCCTACGTCATAGTGGACTTCCAGCACGTGAAGCCGGGCAAGGGCGGCGCCTTCGTCCGCACCAAGCTCAAGAACCTCATCACCGGCAGGGTCCTGGACGAGACCTTCCGTTCCGGCGAGAAGGTGGAGAAGCCGGATCTGGAGGAGAAGAGCGTACAGTTCCTCTACTTCGACTCCAAGGACGGCTACGTCTTCATGGACAAGGAGAGCTACGAGCACGTGCATCTGACCGAGGACCAGGTGGGGGCCAGCCGGGGCTATATGCAGGAAAACATGGACCTCTACGTGAACTTCTACCAGGGGAACCCCATCGGCCTGGACCTGCCCATCACCGTGAACCTGCAGGTGACGAAGAGCGACCCCGGGGTCCGGGGCGACACCGCCTCCGCCGCCTCAAAGCCAGCCACGCTCTCCACGGGCCTGATCGTCCAGGTGCCCCTCTTCATAAACGAGGGGGACGTCCTGAAGATCGATACCAGGACCGGCGAGTACCTGGAGCGCGTGAAGGGATAGGGCTGGATAGGGAGGTGGACCTGTCGGAGGGTTTCCCCTCCGCCTGGAGGTCCGTCCCCCGCGCGGACGGGCCCGGGGCCTGAGCCGGGCCGCAGGTCCCGGAGGCCCCCCCAAGGGCTATTGACCGGAAGCCCCTGACGGGGTAATATGACTCTCCGCGCCGTCTCCCGGGCGCATTCGCGGGCGATTAGCTCAGCTGGATAGAGCGTTAGCCTCCGGAGCTAAAGGCCGCGCGTTCGAATCGCGCATCGCCCACCATCATGCTGGCCTCAAGGCCTTCCGGGCCGAAAAGCGACGGCCCCTTACGGAACCGGGACGCGCCCAAAGGCAATGTCCGTGTCCGTAAGGGGCCGTCCATATTGTGCCGTACGAAAGTGACGGCCGTTTCATGCTGGGGGCAGTCGCCTAAGCCTGATCACGGCTGTACAGCCGCGTCATCCATCCCGTTTCCTCTGACGGCGGCGGCACCTGCTGGAGGCGGGGAAATTGCGTCGCTTATGACTCCTCTGGCCTTGAAGTAATTGATGTCTTTAGTAAGCCCGTTCTCCTCGAGGTAGGCCAGGTAGTCCGGCTCGATTTTCAGATCATCCACCCAAAGCGTACGGTCCGGGTCTGGTTCCGCCGGCTTCTGGTACTCCATCACCGTTCCGTCGAAGAGATGTCCGAAGTTAAGCTGTATCCTTGAACAGGCCCGGCATTCGGGGAGCGCGTAGCGGTTCGCGAGTGACTGCTTTCTCTGCCGTACGTATTCCGGGTTGTTCCAGTTCTTGAAGAATCCACCCTCGAGGACGTTTCCTACGGGATCGTAGGAGGAGCAGCAGATGTTGATGTCGCCGTTGACGCGGATGTGCGGGTTGAACAGTCCTGCCTGGCAGTAGGGGGAGTCGTGCATGTCGTTCATCCCGACAGTCCTGTTCGCGAAGTCGATGTACTTGATCGCCTTGTCCTGGTGGGAAATCCCGACTGGCATGAACTCTCTTATCAGCCCCTCGTAGTTATCTGGCGAGACCACGCAAGAGGTGTAACTTATTTCGTCAACTCCTATTTCTCTGCCGAGGCGTTTGAACTCGTCGCAGTAGGGCTCCGTGTGCTTGAAGAGGATGAATTTCCAGACGATGTCCGGCCCCGTGCGGGCCTTTTTTTTCGCCGCCACCATCCCCCTCATGTTGTCGAGCGCCTTCTCGAAGTCGCCGCCGACCCTGTACTTCCCGTAGGTCCGCTGGTCAACTCCGTCCACGCTGAAGAGCAGTCTTTTCACGCTGCTGCCTATTACGCGTTCGGCATCGATCATCGCGTTGCCGTTGGTGTCGATATGGACCGGGGTGGGCTTCACGTAGTCCAGGATCTTGTAGATGTCCGGGTGCAGGAACGTCTCTCCCTGGCCGACCAGGATCAGCATCCCCGTGTACTGTCCGATGTCGTCCCAGATCTTCTTGAACACCGGAAACGGCATGATCTTTCCGTGCAGGTAGTAATCCTTGCCGCTCTGCTTGTCGTTTGTGCAGAGTGGGCACCTTACGTTGCAGTAGGAGACTATCTCGAGGCTGATCATGAGCGATTTCTTCTGGGGCTCAATTCTGTTCACGATTGAGAGTATCCCGCCATTGTCGTTGCAGCGTCCGGACGACAGGCACGATGCCGCCTTATAGGACTCGCCGAAGTAGTGTCCGTTCAGTAATACATTGGAAAGGATTTCCAGTGACTTTTCGCTGGAAACATCGTACTTCAGGGTGTGGGCGATGACGCTTATGTCTTTGAGAATCCTGAGCCCTAACAAATTGGGGTTGCTGAAGTCCGAAGTATTGATCAGAGCTGATAGGTTATCGGAAAAAACGTCCATATTGGTTTTCCTTGCTCGGGACTTTCTGAATCGTGTGACTAATGGACTGGATGTTATTGAGAGGAATTTTATGAGCGACTTATAAGCGGAATAGGAATTCGTAATTTACAATGACATCAGTCTTTTCCTTTGACCTAAGTCTTTTCCTTTTGAAATTGTGTTCTGTTTAATCCGTGCAGACATGCTGATACGGTATGGCAGGTTCGGGTGAGGAGGCTGTGCAGTTCCGTAGGGCGACAGTATATGGTTCCGGATGAAAGCAGTGCCGTTCCGAAACTGGCTGGTGCGCTGGTGTCACTGGAGAGCTGGGGTTAGTTGTAGCTGAGCCTAACTATAACGGATGATGCCTTTTGCAGCTTCGAGCGACCGGGAATTTTCTTCCCCACCGCTTCCTGCGTAAGTTTCATGCGCTTCCTGCACCAGATATCGTTGGACTGATCCTTTATCGGGTAAGTTCCGCCAGTGGGGAATATCGGGACGTATGGCATATGATCATCGGACCGGCTGGAGAAGCGGTGCTGTGCAGTAACGACCTTTCATGTCGATCATCTACATGTCGGTCACCTAGATGTTGTCTGTCTGTTCCGTAAAATTGCGGCGTGATTCCGATCCGGACGGTTCACGGAAATCCGGCGGTGAACTGGCGGTTCTGGCAGGCAGTCTATGCCAGCTCCCGGCTGCGAAGTCCGCTGAGCGGACTATTACGAACCCCTTGAATTTGGCGGGCGTGCCGCAACTTCCCTACCGGTGCCGTTCGCGAACCTCTCGTTCCGGTATTCCCTTGACCCTGCCATGTTGGCCTCCGTCCCCGGGCCTTTCGGGCCGGCTTGGCGGCCGATGATGCCTGGTCTCCATCAGAGCAATATCCGGGCCAGAAATCTGAATCGGCTCGTCAGGCCGATCTGGCCTTCGGAGGGAAAGATGTTCCTGCCCCGAAATAAGGTCAGGTTCAGGTTTTGGATGAGCTTGTGTCCTTTCGCCGGTCCGATGGAGTACCCCACCCTGAAATCGATGGCCTTCCTCCGCCCGTCATCGCCAACATCTGCCGCCTATCTTCCGCACCTGCCCGTTTACTCCTCTGAGGCTCCTCCGTCGGGCACCGTTCCGGGACTTGAACGCTCCGATTTTGGCCGTCCGCCTTCTTCAGGCCGAACTTAGCCCCTCCTCAGCAATTTCAATCTCGTCATGAGCGGTATCAAGGTTGCGGGCGGTCCATTCGACTTCCGCCCTGTTCCGACAAATTCATCTCCCACAACCATCATCTCCCATAACTCCGCGATTGTCGTTGCCCTATCCTCGGGCGGGTGACGCCTCCCCCCGGACCGGAATGTTTCCCCCATCGCTGGGTTTCGCGGCTGCCGCCTCCCGTCCTGCCGCGACCGCTTCATTCTCTCCCCAACACCCTTAATCCCTCTCCGGTCCGCTCGCGTATTTCATTCCGGTCTCACAATCCACCGCTCCCCTCAGTCGTTTCTCTGGCCTTCCCTGGTTCCTTCCAGTCCTCCCCCGCTACCCGCCGGCTCACCTCCGGTCCTCCTGCGCTCTCCTTCCTGCCACTCTTCAGCACTTCATCGGTGCTCTCCGGTTTCGCTCCTCTTCTCTCCTCGCCCTCAGGTCCTGCCGTACCCCCTCCGGGGCCTCTCTCCTGTCCTTTCCGGACCTCTCTCCTGTCCTTTCCGGGCCGCTCCCTGCCCGCATCCGCGCCCGGGCATCCCTTTGCCAGGCGCCCGGCCGTGTGCTATCATCTTCCATCACGCCCCTGCCAGGGGCAAAATCAGAAGAAAGGTCATACTGAAATGCCCGCAGAATACAGAGTGGGTGTCCTGGGCGCCACCGGTGCCGTGGGCCGCGAGATGCTCAGATCCCTCCAGGATCGGGGCTTCCCGGTCAGCACCCTTAGGCCGCTCGCGTCGTCCCGGTCGGCCGGGACGAAGGTGGAGTTCGATGGCCAGGAGCTCACCGTGCTCGAGGCAGGCCCCGGCTCCTTCGAGGGCCTGGACATCGCCCTCTTCTCGGCAGGCGGCGCCGCTTCGGAGCGCTTCGCCCCCGAGGCGGCCGCCAGCGGCTGCGTGGTGGTGGACAACTCCTCGTGCTGGCGCCAGGACCCCAGGGTCCCGCTCGTCATACCCGAGGTGAACGCAGGAGCCGTGAAACGCCACAAGGGGATCATAGCCAACCCCAACTGCTCCACCATACAGATGCTGGTGGCCCTGAAGCCCATCTACGATGCCGTGGGCATCCGCCGCATAGTGGTCTCCACCTACCAGGCGGTCTCCGGGACCGGCCAGAAGGGGGTGGAGGAGCTCTCCGAGCAGACGCGGAAGCTCTTCAGGAGCGAGGAGACCACCCCCAAGGTCTACCCGCACCGCATCGCCTTCAACTGCCTCCCGCACGTGGACGTCTTCTTGGAGAACGGCTACACCAAGGAGGAGATGAAGATGGTCCACGAGACCGTCAAGATTTTCGACGATCCCAACATAAAGGTCTCCGCCACCTGCGTGAGGGTCCCGGTCTTCTACGGCCACTCCGAGGCAGTTTGGATAGAGACCGGCCGTCCCATGAAGCCGGAGGCCGCAAGGGAGCTCCTCATGCGGGCCCCGGGCGTCCTGGTCCAGGATGACCCCGCGACCGGGCTCTACCCCCTGGCCTCCGAGGCCGCAGGCCGCGAGGAGGTCTTCGTGGGCCGCATCCGCTCCGACATCTCCTGCGAGAACGGCCTCTCCATGTGGGTGGTGGCCGACAACGTGAAGAAGGGGGCCGCCACCAACGCCGTGGAGATTGCCGAGCTACTGATCCGCGAGCCGGGCCTCCTTTCCGTCGACTGGCCGGTCGGGCCGCCCCAGGTGGTCACGAGGCCCTAGCTCCCAGTCCCGGTCTGAAGGCCGGGCTCTCCGGTTTAAGCCGCCCGGAGCGTTCATGGCACGGGGCCGGTCCTGGCCATCCGGTCCCCGGTTCTCCGGCTTATGCCGCCCGGAACGTTCGGGTCACGGGTCCGGTCCGGGCCATCCGGGCCTTCCCGTCCTCCGGTCCCCGGGTCTCTTGCCTCAGCCGCCCGGAGCGTTCGGGGCACTGGGCCCGTCCCGGATTCCTGCCTTCCGGCTTCACGGTTCCGGCGGCTTTCAGCGGCTGGAGGCCTTCCTGCCTCCCACCTTTGTCCTCTCGTCATTTCCGAACCCTCTCCCGGCTCTCCCGGTCCGGGAGCTTCTCCGAGCCCCTGCGGGCTCATGCCGTCTGCGGGCCCCTCCGGGCCTTCACGCTTTCGATGCC
>JAISEQ010000221.1 GCA_031264045.1 Deltaproteobacteria bacterium | reverse complement strand
GGCGCCTCCGGTGGCGCCGTCCTGAAGCTGGCCGGCGGGCGGCGGATCTCCGGAGGGGGCGGGGCCGCCGGCCGCGTCCCCGTCCTCCGGCGGGGCCTTCGGCCCCCGCTTCAGGGTGACGACGGTGATCTCGGGCCAGGCGAAAAGCCGGAAGGGGCTCACGGGGGCGGCCAGGCCGCGGGTCACGCAGATTTCCATCCGGTCCACGGAGTAGCGGCCGGAGGTGTAGGTGTAGAAGAGGGAGGCCGGATTGAGGTCGCGGAAGCCGGGGATCCTGAAGTCCCCGCCCCGGGTGTGGCCCGCCAGGTACAGATCGACCCCGCGGGCGGCCGCGTCGGCGACTCCGGTGGGCCTGTGGGTCAGGAGCACGGTGAAGTTGTCCGGCGGCGGGGCGGGGCCCTGGACGGACTGGAAGGGGAGGGGGCGCTCCTCGTCCGGGAGCGAGAGGGGGTACAGGTCGAAGTCCCGCGTTCCGGGGTCGTCGAAGCCGATGAGCGTGAGCGGTATCCCTCGGATGTTCTCGCGGCGGTCGGAGAGGATGACGGCCTTCTCGTTGCTCAGGAGCTGGAGGACGTTGTGGGGGTTCTCCGTGTAGTGGTCGTGGTTGCCCAGGACCCCCCACACCCCGTAGGGCACGTTCGCCACGAGCCCCAGGGGATCGCGGTAGTCCACGGCCAGAAGCGAGTTGGCGCTCACCATGTCGCCCAGGAGGAGCACCGTGTCCGGCCGTTCCCCGGCTATGGCCTCGAAGGCTCTCTGGAGCTCCTGGCGGTTCTGGCCGGCCCCGTAGTGGAAGTCGGAAGCTACGGCCATCCTGAAGCCGTCCAGCTCCTGGGGAAGATCCGGGTAGGCAATCTCCACGCGGCCGATTTCGGGGGGCGCGAGCTGGCGGGTGTAGCCGTAGAACGAGAGCGCGAGCATCGCCACGAGCGCCAGCCCCACCGGGTCGGACAGCCTGGGGCCGGGCCTTTCCCGGAGGAAGAGCTTGTTGATGCCCTTGGGCTCCCTGCGCAGGATACGGCTCCAGACGGCGCCGGCCAGGGCCAGCAGGGCCGCCGGCAGGAGCCAGAAGAGATGGACCAGCTCCCAGAGGAGGCCGGGCCGCACCACGAAGTCCCAGAGGAAGAAGGAGGGGGGAGG
Source organism: Deltaproteobacteria bacterium (assembly GCA_031264045.1). Taxonomy (GTDB): domain Bacteria; phylum Desulfobacterota; class Desulfarculia; order Adiutricales; family Adiutricaceae; genus JAIRZX01. The sequence goes on along the minus strand of JAISEQ010000221.1, from coordinate 5,624 downwards.
GAATTTCAGGACGAAGACGGTCAGGAGGGCGTAGAGGCCCAGTATGTTGAAGAGGATGTAGACGAGGTTCAGGATCGCCTTGGGGAACTTCCGGCGCAGCCTGGCATGGAAGTATCTCCAGGCCTGGAGCTGCGAGAGGAGAATCATCAGTGCCAGGACAGCCTGGACCGCCGTCATCAGGACCCTCCGCTGGGGCGCCCGTTGGCGCGTGCGGGCCGGAAGAGGGCGTTCCGGAACGTGGAAGACGAATGGCGTTTCATAGGCGGGGTCCTTGGGGGCCGGGCGGCCTGAAGGGGAAAGGGGGCGGCCGCGCGGGGATCCGGCCGGCTGCGGGTTCCGGGGGGAGGGCGGGTCTCCCGGACGGAAGGGCAGGGTCAGGGAAAAGGGCCTGGGGGAGCTGGTTCTCGGGACCGGGAGGAGACGGGGCGTAAGGCGCGGGCCCCCGGAACCCGTCGGGGTCCCGGGAGGACGCGGATCCGGCTGGGGCGGGAGGCGTGCGGCGGCACGGGTCCCGCCGCGGCGGGGGATCCCCTCTTGGCGGGGGCCGCCGGCCGTGCCTTCCGGAGGACGGCGGCGGGCGCCCGGTCCCGGCCGCGGGGCGCTGGGGGTGCCCGTTCCGATGGGGGAGGGTTCGTGCGGGCAGGCCCGAAGGCCCTACATTATAATCTATTTTTAGCGGCGGGGTGCGAAGCCGGCGGTCGGTTCCGGTCCCGGGGCAGCTCCGTCCGCCTCAAAACGGAGCGGCGGCGTTGCTTTCGGGAAACGCGGATCCGTGCGGAAAAATAATTAGGAGCGCCGGGAAGGGGAAAGCCGAAGCCGCCCCTCCGGGCGGATTCGGGGCGGACGGCACGCGGGTCCCGGTCCTCCGATCCCCCTGCACGGTGCGGCGTCACGGACTGGGCCGGGTCCTGCTCAGGCCGCGCTCCGGCCCCGAGACGGACGGGGGTTCCGGTCCCGGACGCGGGGGCCGGGCCGGAACCCGGACATGGTCATGGACTGGGTGCCCCGGGGAACCGCGGAGGCCGGGGGGGGGCACGGGGAGGAGCGGATGCCTGGCGGCTGGCGGGGACCGGCTTGGACGTCCCGGAGGAGGGGGGGGCCGGACGGGAGGGCTGCGGACGGGGACCGGGAGCGGAAAGGGCGAAAGGGGTTTTCCGGCCGGCCTTTGCCGGCCCGTGACCGGGAGAGGGAGCGGGAGGGCCGAAAGTGTTCCGGCCGGCCTTTGCCGGACGGTGACCGGGAGATGGAGCGGGAGGGCCGAAAGTGTTCCGGCCGGCTTCCGGCGGTCGGGGAGCGGGAGCGGAGGGAACGAAGGGGTCGGGGCCGGCCTTTGCCTGCCGGGGGGAAGGCTGCCGGCCGGGTGTCCCGGCGGAGGCCGAGGACGACGGCGCGGAGGGGCGCGGGCTTCCCGGCGGGTCAGAACTTCGGGAGGCCCGGGGCGTCGGCCGGGGTGTTCGCGGCGGGGGGTATGACCGGGAACATGAAGGTGAAGGAAGCCCCGGAGTTCGGGTAGTCGGGGGGGTGGTTGGTGACAGTGATGACCCCGTTGTAGCGGGACACGATCTTCTGGACTATGGAGAGCCCCAGGCCCGTGCCCTGGGTCTTGGTGGTGAAGAAGGGGTTGAAGACGGAGGCCAGGAGCTCCTCCGGGATGCCGGGGCCCGTGTCGGTGATGCGGCAGGCGACGTAGAACGTCTCCCCCTCCTGGTGGCGGAAGACCTTGAGCCACAGGAGGCCCCCGCCCTGGGGGGTCATGGCCTGGGACGAGTTGTACATGAGGTTCAGGAACACGTGCATGATCTGCTGGTCGTCGCCCGACACCGGGGGGAGGTTCTCCTCGATGTCGGCGGTCACCGTGACCTTGTTCCGGGACATCTCGTGCTTGAGCGAGTTCAGCACCTCGCGGGCCACGTCCCCCAGATCGAACTCGCGGACGCGGCCCTTCTCGTCGCGGGAGAAGTCGAGGACGTTGTTCAGCACCTTGTTCAGGCGCTCGACCTCCTCCAGGATGACCAGGGGGTAGCGGCGCAGCTCGTGGTCCTCGGGCATCTTCTTCAGGAGGCGCTGGGTGAAGCCGCCTATGCTCACGAGCGGGTTCCTTATCTCGTGGGCGAGCTGCGTGCCCATCTCGCCCTGGGCCGCGAGCTTCTCGGCCTCGATCAGGCGGTTCCTCACCTGCGAGAGCGACTGGTTCGCGTTCCAGAGATCCTCGTAGAGCTGGGTGTTCTCTATGGCGAGGCCGGCCTGGTTCGCGAGCATGTTCAGGTCCCGCAGGCTCTCCTGGGTGAGGGGCTCGCCGGAGATGGAGCGGTCCACCGCGATCACGCCCACCTCGCGGCCCTTCGCGAGCATCGGGACGGCGGCGTAGGCGCGGAGCCCGAAGTCCATCAGATCCATGTCGTCGTAGGTGTCCAGGCCGCGGAAGCCCAGGAGGGGCTTCTTCTCGACGGCGACCCGGGCGAGGAGCCTCGTGGCGTCGGGCGAGACCGGTATGGCGAGGTTCATGCGCTTTCCCGCCTCCATCATCTGGGACGCCTCGGAGCGGGAGGGCTTCTTCAGAAGTTCCGAGAGCGCCATCCTGACGCTCTCCTCGTCGCGGGCCTTGTTCTCCGGGGCCCAGTAGGCGCTCGAGACGAGCACCGGGTCGCCTTCGGTCTCGCGCAGGAGCATGATGAGCACCTTGTCGAAGTCGAGCCCCTGGGGGAGGGTCAGCGCCCTCACTATTATCCAGATGAGCTCGTCGTAGCGCGTGGTGGTCATCATGGCGCCCGATATGTCGTAGAGGCTCGAGAGGTAGCTCACCATCTTCTGGTTCTCGTTCGCCAGGGTCTCCACCTTCTTGAAGGTGAGGGAGTTCTCCACGGCTCCGGAGATCATCGTGTTCATGGCCTTCAGGAGCTCCACGTCCCCCGCCTCGAAGGGCTTCGGGGGCTCGGCCATGGAGCTGCCCCTGGAGCCGCCGAGCTTGTTGAACATGGCGATGTTGCCGGTGAGCTGCTTTCCCTGGAACATGAGCGGGATTGTGAGGATGGTCGACTCGCGCTCCTTCACGGTCAGTTCCGGGGCCATGGGGTCGTCCGCGAGCCTCCCGGCGAAGAGCTCGGTGCGCATGAGGGGCCTCGCGAGGTTGTACGAGATGCCCACGTTCTGGTACCTCAGGAAGTTGTAGGCCGGAGGCACTATGCCCGCGTAGGACGAGTACAGGAGGATCTTGTCCTCCATGCCCTCCGCCGCCGGGGACGCGTCGTTCTCTATGATGTTCAGGGCGCAGCCGTCGGCGAAGAAGACGGATTTCGCGATGCGCGGTATGAGGTTCATGACCGCGTTCACGTCTATGGTCGACGCCAGGTTGCGCCCCAGCTCCGAGAGCACGTGCAGGACGCTTATGCGCTTTCTCGTGTCCGTCGACAGCTGGTTGTTCTTGACGGCCAGCGCCAGCTGGTTCGCCACGGCGTCCACCACCTGCCCGTAGGTGCCCACGGAATGGTCGACCGGGCGCTTCGACAGAGTCATGATGACCCCGTAGCAGGTCTTGTCGTCCAGGACCGGCACGATGGCGAGGCTGGTCAGGTAGGGCTTCAGGAAATCCGCCCACTCCGGCGGCAGCTCGCGCATGTCGTCGTCGTCGGCCAAAAGCGACTGGTGGTTCGAGATGGCGCGGTCGAGGAAGGTGCCCTTCACGGGCACGGGAGAAGCGGGCCTCCCGTCCGGATCCTGGGAGCGCTCCCGGTGGACCGCGAGCGTCCTCGTCTCGCGGTCGAGGAAGAACAGGAGCGACTTGTCCAGGGAAAGCTCCCAGGTGAGGAGGTTCAGGAAGTTTTCAACCTTGGACTCGAACCTTATGTTGGAGTTGGCACTCCGTATTAGCTTCGCGAAGAATGCCGCCGCGTCCTGGGCGGGAGCGCCTTGCAACATGTTCAGCCGTCCTGCCTCTCCCGCGCGATGGCGAGCGCCTGGCGGTATATCTCCTGGTAGGCCACGGCGGAGCGGTCCCAGGAGAAGTCCTCCAGCATGCCGCGGCGCATGATGCCGCTCCATTTCTCCCGGTCGCCGAAGTCGCGTATGGCGGTGGCTAGCGTCCCCACGAGGGCTTCGGGGGTGTAGTCGGAGAACTTGTATCCGGTGCCCGTGTCCGGGTGAGCGAGCACGTCCAGGACGGTGTCGTCCAGCCCCCCCGTGGCCCGCACCAGGGGCACGGTGCCGTACTTGAGCGCGTAGAGCTGCTCCAGGCCGCAGGGCTCGAAGCGGGAGGGGCACAGGAATATGTCGGCGCCGGCGAGTATCTGGTGGTTCAGCGGCGGATCGTGCGCGAGCTTGATGCCCACGCGGCCCGGGTTGCGGTTGGCCGTGTCCCTCAAAAACGATATGTACTGGTCCTCGCCGGTGCCCATGAAGACGAGCTTGATGGGAAGCGAGAGGAGCTCGGGCATGGCCTTCAGGACCAGATCCATGCCCTTGCGCGGGAGCAGCCGCGACACCATGGCCACTACGGGCAGGGGGGAGTCCTCGAGCGCGAAGAGCTTCTGCAGGTGCATCCGGCACTGGGCCTTGGCGGAGGTGTCGTCCCTGGTGAAGTGCCCCGGCGTGTAGCGGTCCCTCGCGGGGTCCCAGAGCTCGTAGTCCACGCCGTGCAGGACCGATCTGAGATCCCGCCTGCGCTCCTTCAGGAGCCCCTCGAGCCCGCCCCCCAGCTCCGGGGAGAGCGTCTCCCTGGCGTACTTGTGGCTCACGGTGGAGATGAGCATCGCGCCCACGATGCCCGCCTTGGTCAGGTTCAGCTGCCCGTGGAACTCCAGGCCCTGGAAGGTGAAGTGGCTCCAGTCCAGGCCCGTCATGGAGAAGTCGTAGTAGGGGAAGGTGCCCTGGCTGGAGAGGTTGTGGTAGGTGAACACCGTGCCCGCGCCGGAGAGGTTCGGGAAGTCCTGCTGGCAGACCTTCGCGTACATGGGCACCAGACCGGAGGCCCAGTCGTGGGCGTGTATCACGGCGGGCTCCGCCGGATCCACGAGTTCCGTCAGGGCCGAGAACGCCGCCTTGGAGAAGAAGATGAAGCGCTCGGCGTTGTCGTCGTAGTCCCCGAACTCGTTTCCGTAGATGCCCGGCCGGTCGAACAGGTCGTCGCACCCCACGAGCAGGAGCCTGTGGGCGCCCTCTATCCTGTACTCGTAGAACTCCGCCGTGCGGCGGCTGATGGACAGATCCACGTCCCGCGTGAGGGAGTCCAGCCGCTTCAGGGGGAAGTCCTCCGCCCCGCGGTACTTGGGCACTAGAACGGTGACGTCGTGCCCCAGCTCCGCGAGCGCCAGAGGCAGGTGGTAGGAGATGTCCCCCAGTCCGCCCGCGCGGGAGCAGGGTGCGGCCTCGGGTGTGATGAAGTAGATCCGCATGTTGTCCCTTTCGCCCGTCGCGGCCCTGCGGCGGGGCCCCGGGCGGGGGGCGCCGGGGCTGTTCCCGGCGGGGGGGTTCTCCGGCGCGCACGCGGCGGGGCGTCGGGGCGGCGGGCTTTCGGGCCGGCCCTCCGGCGGGGTGCCGGGCCGGCCTCCGGGGCGGACGGCGCGTCAGCCCTCCGCCGGGCCCTCGTAGCCGTTCTCCTCGTGGATGAAGTCCACGATGGTGTTCACCGT